>NZ_JBFAVI010000056.1:0-37872 GCF_040679695.1 Micromonospora sp. NPDC052213 | reverse complement strand
GCCGGGGCCGCCGACGCGGCCCGGCGCACCGGGGCGAGCGCCAGCGCCCGCCGGGTCGACGTGACCGTCGAGGCCGAGGTCGCCGCCGCGCTCGACGACGTCGCCGCCGAGTGGGGCGGGATCGACGCCGTGCTGCACGTGGCGGGCGTCATGCGCGGCCAGGGCCTCGACGTCCGGGAGGTCACCGCCGAGCTGTGGGCGCAGGTCATCGCGGTCAACCTGACCGGGCCGTTCCTCGTCGCCAAGCACGCGGTACGGCACCTCACCCCGGGCGCCGGTGTCCTCGTGCTGGTGGGCTCCAGGGCGGGCGTGCAGAACGGCTCCGGCTCGGTACCCTACGGCGCGAGCAAGGGTGGGCTGCACGGCCTGGCGCTCACATTGGACCGACAGCTCCGTCCACAGGGGATCCGCGTACACACGCTGTGCCCCGGCGACATCGACACGCCGCTGATGCGACGGTCGCTGGACGAGGCGCGGACCAACGGGACCGACGCCGGCCGGGTCGCGGAGATCGAGGCGGCCCTGGGCCGTCCGGAGGACGTGGCGTCCGCGCTGGTCCTGTTGGCGTCGCCGGTCAGCGACGGTGTGGTCGGCACCGTCCACACCCGCTGAGCAGCCCGCCCGAGACCGGCGACGACGTGGAGGTGGCAAGGTGATCGGCATCATCGGTCCGGAGGACTCGATCCGGCTCGTGCAGGAGGTCGCCGCGGGCGAGGGCCGGGCCACGGACCTGACGGCCCGCACGTACACCCGGCCGGAACAGGCCCTCGAGCTGGCCCGCGAACTCGACGAGCTGTGCCAGGTGCTGCTCTTCACCGGGCGCATCCCGTACGCGTTCGCCGCCGCCGCCGGCGACCTGCGCGCCGAGATCGACTACATGCCGCACGCCGGCATCGACCTCTACCGGACACTGTCACGGATGCTGCTGGCGAGCGGCGGACGGCTGCCCACGGTGAGCGTGGACACCATCGAGGCCGACATCGTCCGCGAGACGTACCACGACATCGACCTGATCCCGCCGACCGAGATCCTGCCCATCGCGGACTCGTCCGGCCTGCTCTTCTCCGGCCTTGACGAGATCACCGCCTTCCACCGCGAGCGGTACGCCTCCGGCGCGGTCGAGGCGTGCCTGACCTGCCTCGGCGCGGTGCACCGCGACCTGGCCGACAGCGGGGTGCCCGTCTGGCGGGTGGAACACACCCGCGCCTCCGTGCGGGACGCCCTGCGCCGGGCGTGGCTCGCCGCGGAGGTACGACAGTCCCGCGCCACCCAGATCGCGGTGATGATGATCGAGCTGACCGAGCCCGCCAGCCGCCAGCAGGACCCGTACCAGATGGAACGGGAGCGGCTACGGCTGCGCGAGGCGTTGCTCGAACACGCCGAGCGGATGCGGGGCAGGCTGGGCACGATCGACGACCGGACGCTGCTCATCACGACGACCCGCGGCACCGTCGAGAGCGCCATCGCCCGGCACCGGGCCGGCCACGCCTCCCTGCTGACCCTCCGCGGCGTCGACGTCGAGCACACGGTCGGCTTCGGTGCCGGCACCACCATCGCCGCCGCCGAGGACAACGCCCGCAAGGCGCTGGCACTCGGCCGCGGCAGCGGCGACACCCACGTCGTCTTCCCCGACGGGCAGATCTACTCCAGCCGGGAGAGCCCGGTGAAACAACGGCTCCGCGAGACCGCCCCCGAGGTCCTGCGGATCTCCGAACAGCTCCGCCTCGGGCCGCTGTCGACCCGCCGGTTGCTGGACGCGCTGCACCAGATGGACCCGAACCAGGTGACCGCGCGGGCCCTGGCCGACGCCTACGGGGTGGAGGCGCGCTCGGCGCGCCGACTGCTCAAGTCGCTGCGGGCCGCCGGCTTCGCCGAGGAGGTCGGCGTGCACGTCAGCACCGGCGCGGGCCGGCCGCAGACGGTCTACCGGGTGGCGATGCGGCGGCTGCTCGAGGCCATCGGCGGTGAGGCGTGAGGTTCGAACGGACCTTCCTGGTCACGGCCACCTTCGCCGCGGACGCCGCCACCCGCCGGGAACCGCACCGACAGGCCCACCTCGCCCACGTCGAGGCCCTGCTCGCCGACGGCACCGCCCTGCTCGCCGGGGCCCGGGCCGACCTCGGCGCTTCCGTCCTCGTCCTGCGGGCCGCCGACGCCACCGCCGCCCGCAACCGTGTCGAACAGGATCCGTACTGGCAGCACCGGGTGTGGACCGGCATCGAGGTGGTCGACTACCTCGCCGCCACCCCGCAGTCCCTCGGGAGGTCATGATGTCGCAGTACCGCCAGATCGCCGGAGTCCGGGTGCAGGGCGCCGCATCCGCGCCCTACGCGGCCCGGCTGTTGGGCGAGGCGTGGGGAGAGACACCCGAGGGGGTGCCGGTCCGCTTCGAGGCCGACCCGGCGCGGCCCGAGGGCGGCTACCGGATCGAGGTGCCCGAGCAGGGCGAGATCCGGCTCAGCGGCGACCCCTTCGCCGGCCTGGTCTACGCCGCGCGGGAGCTGCTCGCCCTGGCCACCCCGGCCGGCGTGCCGGTGGGCGTCCGGGAGGGCGCGCCTCGGCTGCCGCTGCGCAACCTGTGGACCTGGGACCACTCCACCAACTGGGACCTTCGGCAGCTCGGCCAGCAGGAGATCGGCGCGCTGAACCCGTACGCCAAGCCCGCCGACGCGTTTGGCGCCGACTACCGGCGGCTGGTCGACTTCTGCAGCCGGGAGCGGATCGGCGGCATCGTGGTGTACGGGCTGCTGCGCGACGCCCACGGCGGCGTCGAGGCGGCCCGCGAGCTGTGCGAGTACGCCAACGCCCGAGGCGTACGGATCATCGCCGGGATCGGCGTCAACGCCTACGGCGGCATCTACTTCGACGGCCGGCACCGCTACAACCTCGCCACCTGGCTGCGGCAGCGCCCCGACCTGGCCGCCGAGCTGCCGAAGAAGGTCGGGTTCGACATCGACGACTTCGGCGACCTGCACTTTCCGGCCAGCGAGTACATGATGGCCGCCTGCCCGTCCCAGCCGGACAACCTGGCGTGGCACCGGGAGGCGGTCGACTGGCTGCTGGACACCCTCCCCGTCGGCGGCGTCAACTTCGAGACCGGCGACTACGGCAGCTGCGCCTGCGCCAGGTGCGCGGCCCGCACCGGCGGCGAGCGCACCTCCTGGTCGTACGAGGCCATGCGGTCGGTCTACCCGACCCTGCTCGAGACCGCCCGCCGCACCGGGCCGGCGGGGGTGCCGCTGCGGCACCTCGTCGAGGTCTACTGGGACAACATCTTCGACCTGGAGGCCCAGAAGCCGCTGGCCGACCTGCCCGACGACGTGGCCTACCAGTACTGCGTCAACCGGGGTTTCTGGCACGACAACCGGGACCGGCTCACCGCCGACCACGTCGACGGGCTTCCGCACACCACCAACGTGCTGCGCACCCACGCCGGCTCCCAGTGGAACCGGCAGCGGCACTCCTGGGTGCCCGACCTGTACGCCGACATGGCGACCCGGGCCGCCGGGGCGGGCATGCGCGGCCTGACGATCTTCGCCGAGGCGTCGGCGTACCACCCGACCAACGAGATCAGCTACCTGGCGTACGCGCGCTTCACCTGGAACCCGGACCTGGCCTGGGCGGACTTCTGGCGCGCGGAGGTGGCACCGCGGTTCGGCGGCGCGGCCGAGGCCGAGGCGTTCCGCGCCGGCGCGGCCGCGCTGGACGACCCCACGGCGACGGCGGACGCCCTCGGCGCGGTCCGCGGCGACGCCCTGGCGATGGTCGCCGCCACCAGCGGTGACGTGCAGCGTCGGTGGCTGTGGCTGGCCGAGCGCGCGGCCCGTCACGCCCACTCCGCCGGCTGACCTGCCAGCTCCCGCCCGGAAGCAGCGGTGCGGCCGGACGACCGGCCCCCGCTGCGCGGCGGGTACACCGCCGGCGAATTTCACCCGCTTCGGGTGACGGCCGCTCACCACCGGGCGTTCCAGGCTGTACGAACAGTGCGGCTCGCGGGGGTGTCGGAAGGAGGTTTCTGATGGGGGACCCGACCGCCGACTATCTCGGCCGGCTGGGCCGGCGCCCGGCCACGCCGATCACGATGAAGGCCCGGGGCACGATCCGGCTGGAAGTCGAACGCGATACGGGAGCAGATGTCTGGTTCGTTACGTTGTGCGACGGCACGACCCAGGTGTCGCGCCAGGACCAGCGGCCGGACCTGGTGATCCGGGGCCACCAGACGCTCTTCGACCGGCTGGTCCAGGGCCGGGCGCAGCTCTACGCGGCGCTGATGCGCAACGAGATCAACGTCGAGGGCGACCTGGCGCTCCTGTCGTCGTTCGAGCGGCTGCTGCCCGGCCCCGAGGGCGCCCACCACCCGCGTGACTTCGCCCGGGCAGGAGGACAGGGCTCATGAGCGAACGAGGCGTCAGCATCCTGGACGGCAACACGTTCGTCGTCAGCGACGAACGTGGCGACCTGCACCCGTCGCCGACCTTTCCCACCGGGCTCTTCTCGTTCGACACCCGGTTCCTGTCGACCTGGGTGCTGACCGTCGACGGCGAACCGCTCAACGCCCTGTCCCGGGACGACCTGCAGTACTTCGAGACCCGCTACTTCCTCGTACCCGGCGAGCCGACCCACTACGTCGACGCGAAGGTCTCGGTCATCCGGCAGCAGCAGATCTGCCGGGAGTTCAGCGAACAGTTGACGGTACTCAACCACGACACCGAGGAACGGCACCTCACGTTGCGGGTGGAGATGGCCACCGACTTCGCCGACCTGTTCGAGATCAAGGACGTGCGGCAGAAGACCGGGAAGACTCTGACGAGCGTCGAGGACGGTCATCTGCGGTTCCGTTACGAACGAGGCACCTTCCACCGTGAGACGATCATTTCGAGCACTTCGCCGGCGCGCGTCGACGAAACGGGGATGACCTTCGACCTCCGGATCGCACCGCGCGGCAGGTGGAGCACGGAGCTGCACGTCTACCCGATCGTGCGCGGCGCGCGGGGCCTCGACATCCGGGCCAGCCTGGATGCCCACCAGGGGCGGGCGAAGCCGCAGCTGCGGCAGGACCTCGACGACTTCCTCATCCAGACACCACAGCTGGTGTGCGACCACCGGTCCCTGCAGACGGCGTACGAGCGCAGCCTCACCGACCTGGCCGCGATGCGGTACTCGCCGCTCGCCTTCCCCCGGCGGTTGCCGGCCGCGGGGCTGCCCTGGTTCATGACCATCTTCGGCCGCGACAGCATCTTCATCAGCCTGCAGACGCTGCCGTTCGTGCCGGAACTCGCCTCGACGGTCCTCCGTGACCTCGCCTTCCAGCAGGGCAGCAAGCTGGACGACTACCGCGACGAGGAACCCGGGAAGATCGCGCACGAGTTCCGCTACGGCGAATCGGCGGCGTTCGAGGAGCAGCCGCACAGCCCCTACTACGGATCGGCGGACTCCACCCCCCTGTACGTGATCCTGCTCGACGAGTACGAGCGGTGGAGCGGGGACGCCAGCCTGGTGCAACAGTTGGAGCTCGAGGCCCGCGCGGCGCTGAACTGGATCGACGAGTACGGCGACATCCTCGGCAACGGCTACGTGTCGTACCAGCGGCGAAACACCGTGAACGGCCTGGAGAACCAGTGCTGGAAGGACTCCTGGGATGCCGTCTCCTACCGGGACGGCCGGCTGCCCGGACTGCCACGCGCGACCTGTGAGCTGCAGGGGTACGCCTACGACGCGAAGCTGCGCGGCGCCCGTCTGGCCCGGCACTTCTGGAACGACCCCGCCTACGCCGACCGGCTGGAAGCCGAGGCGGCCGACCTCAAACGGCGTTTCAACCGCGACTTCTGGATCGAGGAGGGGGAGTACTACGCGCTCGCCCTCGACACCGACGGCAAGCCGGTCGACGCCATGTCGTCCAACATGGGGCACCTGCTGTGGAGCGGCATCGTCGAACCGGACCGGGCCCAGAAGATCGCCCAGCACCTCCTCGGGCCGAGCATGTTCTCCGGGTGGGGCGTCCGCACCCTGGCCGACACCGCGGCGCGGTACAACCCGGTCGGCTACCACGTCGGCACGGTCTGGCCGTTCGACAATTCGATCATCGCGTGGGGCCTGTGGCGCTACGGCTTCCGCACCGAGGCCGGCCAGATCGCCGAGGCGGTCATCGACGCGTCGCAGTACTTCGGTGGGCGGCTGCCCGAAGCGTTCGCCGGCTACGAGCGGCCCCTGACCAAGTACCCCGTCGAATACCCCACCGCCTGCAGCCCGCAGGGCTGGTCGGCCGGAGCGACCCTGCTGTTCCTCCGTACGATGCTCGGCCTCAATCCGCACGAGGACCACCTCGCGGTCGACCCCGCCCTGCCGGCCGCGATCGGCCGGATCGAACTGCTCGACATCCCGGGCCGTTGGGGGCGCGCCGACGCGTTCGGCCGCAGCGGGGTCGACAGCCGGCGTCGCGCCAGGGCTCGACGGTAGGGGGCGGAACAGGGCCCACGGAATTTAGGAACGATCGTTCTTGACTGATCGTTCCTAAACCCGCTACTGTGGCTGACATGGGGAGACCACGTGGGTTCGACGAGGATCAAGCTGTCCAGGCGGCGATAGGAGTTTTCGCCGAGCGGGGATACGACGGCACGTCCGTCGACGACCTGGTGGCCAGCCTCGGCGTCCATCGCAACAGCCTGTACAAGACCTTCGGCAGCAAGGGCGGGCTCTACACCAGGGCGCTGCGCTGGCACGTGGAGCACCAGGTGCGACCACTCGTCACGGCCGTCGCGGCGGCTGGCGACATCACCGAGGCGATGCATCGCGTACTCGCCACCGACGCGGCGAAACCCGGCTTCGACCTGCTCCTGAGGGCCGCGGTCGAGCGCGCCCCGGTCGATCCCGAGGTCGCCGAAGTGGTCGCCGAGTGCCTGCGGGAGATGGACGAGGCCCTCGGTCGCGTCCTGATCGCCGACCATCCGGGCGCCGACGGAACCGCTCGCGTCGAGGCACTGACCACCGCGCTGACCGCCACCGTGCTGGGTCTGCGCCTGCGGGCCAGGGCCGGCGCGTCCGATACGCAAACCACCGAAGCCGGCGCGGCAGTGGCCGACCAGCTCAGCCAGCACGAGATCTGAGGAGAAAGACATGGCACGTGTTTACGTCGACGGCGAGGCCCTCGTCGTGGAGATCGAAGGCATGGACAAGCTCTGGGCACTGAAGAGCCGGCTCACCATCCCGCTGGTCAACGTCAGGGGCGCGACCGCCGACCCGGGGATCGTCAAGGAGCCGAAGGGCCTGCGAGCGCCGGGAGCCCACCTCCCCGGGGTCATCGTCGCGGGCACCTTCCACCACGACGGCGAGCGGGTGTTCTGGGACGTCCGCGATCCAGCGAAGGCCGTCGTCATCGAACTGACCGACGAACGCTACAGCCGCCTCGTCGTCCAGGTCAGCGACCCCCACGCCACGGTTCGGCTCATCGAAGAGGCCACGCGGACGCCCTGACCAGTCCGTCCGTCGCTTCCCGGCCGGTGGCCGCTCCGGCGGCCACCGGTCCCTTTTTCACCCCACCTCGAACGGCGATGCCTCATGCCCAAGATCCAAAGGCTGGTTCCCAGTGACCACGACAAACCGCTCACCAGCATCACGAAGACGTCCGACGGCGTGCGGGTGCAGGTGCGCAACCTCACCAAGCGGTTCGGTGCCGTCCCGGCGGTCACCGACCTGAGCTTCACCGTGGAGCCCGGGCGGGTCACCGGTTTCCTCGGCCCGAACGGCGCCGGGAAGTCGACCACCCTGCGAATGATCCTGGGATTGATTCGGCCCACCTCCGGCGACGCGCTCATCGGTGGCCGACGGTACGTCGAACTGCCGCAGCCGGCTCGTACCGTCGGCGCGGCCCTGGACGCGTCAAGCTGTCATCCCGGAACCAGCGCCCGGGACCACCTGCGGATCTACTGCGACATGGCCGGGCTGCCGGTACGACGCGCGGACGAGGTCATCGAGGCCCTGGACATGTCCGGTTTCGCGGGCCGGAAGACCGGCGAATTCTCCACCGGCATGCGCCAGCGGCTCGCCCTCGCCACGGCCCTACTCGGCAACGCTCCCGTGCTGCTTCTGGACGAGCCGACCAACGGGCTCGACCCCGGGGGGATCGCCTGGCTACGCCGGTTCCTACGCCAACTCGCCGACGAGGGGCGCACCGTCCTGGTCTCCAGCCACGTGCTCAGCGAGGTGGAACAGATGGTGGACGGCGTGGTCGTGATCAGCGGCGGGCGCCTGATGGCCGAAGGCACCCTCGACGAACTCGCTGCGGTGACCGTTCCCGCCGTCGTGGTCCGGTCTCCGGACGCCGACCTCCTCGCCGCGAGACTGGCCGATGCCGGGACGACCGATGGTCGCCCGCCCCGGATCGAGAACACCGGTCCGGGCACCCTCCGAGTCCATGGCCTCAGCGCCGAAAGGGTCGCAGACACCGCAGCGGGCGCGGGCCTGCGCGTGTACGGACTGACTCCGTGCCGCACCGACCTGGAGCAGGCATTTCTGCAGTTGACCGGGGAAAAGAGGACCACCCGATGAGCCACCTCGTCCGAGCCGAGTTCCGCCGGCTGTTCGCTACCCGCCTCTGGATCTGGGCGGTGGCCGCGGCGGTCGTCTTCGGCGGCGGCCTCGTCGGGCTGCTCACCATCGTCGGCCCCGAGAACGTCAATCCACCACTGCCCGGACTGGACACCGAGGCCGGCATCCGGGCGGTACTCGGCCTCGCCGGGCTCGGAGTGATCGTCCCTGCGCTGTTCGGCGCGACAGCGGTCACCTCCGAGTACCGGCACCGGACCATATCGGCCACGTTTCTGTTCGCACCTCGACGCTGGAGCGTGCTGGCCGCGAAACTCCTCGTCTACCTCGTCGCCGGGGTGGCCTATGGGCTGATCACCACGATCGCGGCCGGCATCGCGCTCTACGCCGGGACGGCTGTCCGGGACATCCCCACCGGCGCACCACTCGATGTCGTCGTCAGTCTGCTGCTGCGCCTGGTCGTGGCGATGGCGGCCTACACGGTACTGGGCGTGGGCATCGGCGCGCTGGTCCGCAACCAGGTGCTCGCGTTGGCCGGCTTGGGCGCGTACCTCTACATGGGCGAGAACCTGCTGCTCTTCATTCCCGGGGTGAACACGGCTTACCCGTTCCTGCCCGGCGGTGCCACCGCCGCGCTGACCAACTTCACCGCGCTCACCCAGGTGGCGAGCGACACGACCGGAGCCGCACCGCAACTCCTCTCCCCGCATGCCGGCGCCGGGCTGCTGATCGCCTACGCGCTCGCCGCCGCACTACTGGCTATCGTCCTGCCCCTACGCAGGGACGTCGTCTGACCGGGGCGGACGACCGGACGAGCACAAGGCGTGCGCCGGGTCGGCACCCCGGGCTTTCCCGGTCAGGTGGGCCGGCGCACGCCCCGCTGGTCCAGCCAGCCGTCGACGTCGAAACCCCGCGCCGCTCTCGGTCTGCCGTCGGCAGGCGCCAGCCTTGTACCGTCTTGGAACTGGTCCGCCACAGTCGCGTCGGGAACGGTGGCATCAAGGACCGACGTCAGCCAAGGAGGGGTTGGTGCGGAGTTTCGCCCGTACGTTCGTCGGCAACCTCGTGCTCTTCACCGTCCTAGGGGTGGCGGGGCCGGTCCTGCTCGTCTGCGGCGCCCTGGGCGTCACCGATGCCGGCGAGGGCGAACGGGGCGTCCCGCTGGCCTTCCTCCTCGCCGGGCTGGGGTTCACCCTCGCGATAGCCGTCAGCGCCCTTCTCTTCACCCGCAGGCACCACCCGGTCATCACCGACCGCGACCGCGTGTCCACGGCGGACCAGTGGGACGATCACACCCTCGCCATGTGGACCCCCCGCGCCCGGATCCCCATCCAGGGCGGCCGGCTTGCCACGGCCGAGGTGCGCGAGGCGACACTCGTGTCGTACGGCGACGACTGGGAGGCGACGTACCAGTCCTACGGCGGCGACCTCGACCCCGACGAGCCGAAGCCGCGCATCCGGCTCAGGCTGCGGGTCCACCCTGACGGCGGCGAGCCGTTCGAGTCGACGCACACGTGGCGGGTGCCGTCCCTGTGCCTGGCAGCCGTCACCGCGGGGCGACTCGTCGCCGTCGTCCACCCCGACATCCCCGAGGAGTTCGGCATCGACTGGCCGCGCAGCGCCCTGCTGTCGGGCGCCAGGACGTGCAGGCTCCTCGGCCTCGACGGGCGGCACGTCGAGCTGACCGGTCGCCCGGATCTCCTCCTGGAGCTGTGGCGGATCACCGGGACCGGGACCGCGGGCCGGATCACCATGGACGGCGACACGATCGACCTGCGCCGCGTCGAGCCCGCCGTGGCGACGCAGCTCCAGAGCCTGGTCGAGCGGGCCGCCGGCGGGTGGCCGGTGCCCGAGCCGGTGCCGGACGGGCAGGCCAGGTGGGTGGTCGACCGTCTGCCCGCGGAGAAAGGGGCGTTCGGTGGCGTGGACCGCCGGTGGGCCCGCCACGGCGGGCGCCTCGTCCGTGGCCGGTTCCTGGAACTGCGGGGCACGACGACCTTCCAGTACGCCGGCCCGGTGCTGGAGACCGTCCTGCGCGTCTTCCCCGCCGACGGCACCGCCCCGATCGACCTCGGGAAGAAACTGACGGTGCCGATGACCTACCTCGCGCTGCTGCACCGCACGAGGCAGCTCGTCGTGCGGGTCGGCCCCGACCGCCGGTCGTACGAGATCGACTGGGCGCGCACCACCCTCGCCGTGGGGGCGAGCCCGGCCGTCGTGATCGGACCCGACGGTCGCCGGTTCGACCTGACCGGCCGGTTCGACGCCCTGCTGGCGATCATGCGGCTGCTCGTGGCCAACCGGGTGAGTGTCTCCGGCAACGTCCTGGATCTCCGGGACCGCCGCCCCTCCGCTGTGGCGGCGCAGGTCATGGACGTGGTCCGTGCTCGTCCCGACCGGAATTCGCACCTGGACTTCCCGGTGCCGTAGGGCGGGCCGTACCCGCCGCACCACCGGTGTGGCCCGCCCACCAAACCTGCGGTGTTGCTCGACGTGGCCGAAGGCGCGAACCCGGTGGTGGCCGGGCCGCGCCGTCGGAATGGTCAGCGTGGCTGCTCGGCGAGGCCCCGGATGCCCTGCAAGGTGGCGGTCATGGCCTCCCGCAGGGCGGTCCGGCGGTTCTCGATGATCTGCTCCTCGTTCTCGGGTGCCCGGTCGATGACCAGGCTCACCCCGCTGCGGCCGGGGCCGATCCGCACCGACTGGACCAGCCGGCAGCCGTCATCCTCGGGCGTGAGCCGGAACTGCCAGGTGGCGGCGGGGTGCCGCAGGTCGGCGGGGCCGCCACCGAAGCGGTTGTCCGGGTCGAGCACCACCCAGCCGAAGACCTGCGGCTCGTCGAACCGCACGACGTGCGAGATGGTCCGCCACTCGCCCAGCGCGGGATGGTGGTTGTGCCCCTCGAACCGGGCGCCGAGCGCCGGCCCCCGGCTGCCGTCGAGCCATCGGACCCGGCGCAGCTCCGTACTGAACCGCGTGGGCAGCTCGATGTCGGTGACCAGTTCCCACACCCGGGCCGGATCGGCCGCCAGGTGCAGGTCACACTCCACCGTCGGGCCATCGACGTAGCGCACGGCATCCTCCCTTGTGTCCTTCGGCTTACCAGATCCTCTCACCGCGTTGACCGTCGGCGGGGCCCGCTTCGCCCGGGTTCGGTGCAGGGGCGGTCAGCACCGTGGCACGTTGGGGATGAAGCCGTCGTGGCCGGTCAGGACGTAGGCGTCCGAGACGTACCTGTTGGTGCCGATCCGGTTCCAGACGTTGGTGGTGCCGTAGGTGCCGGTGACGGTGGTGCCGACGGCCTGGCAGTAGATGCTGACCGTCGCGCCGTCGGCGACGGATCCGACGATGGCGTAGCCGGAGCCGGGTCCCGAGCGGACGTTGAGGCCGGCCCCTCCGGTGTTCACGGTGCCGGAGCCGATGCCGGTCTTCCCGTTCACCAACTCCATGTAGTAGGTCCAGTTCCAGTGTGGGCCCGGGTCGGTGTGGGTGGCCCCCGGCACCTCGTTGTGGCCGATGATGTGTGCCCGGTCCTTGGGGATGCCGTACTTGTTGGCCAGGTTGCGGGTCAGGGCCGCGGACGCCCGGTACATCGCGTCGGTGAACCAGGCGGGGTTGTCGACGTAGCCTTCGTGTTCGATGCCGATGGACTGGGTGTTGTAGGTCCAGTTGCCGGCGTGCCAGGCGATGTCCTTCTCGCGTACGGACTGGGTGACCGCCCCGTCGGACGAGCGGAACGTGTAGTGCGCGCTGACCTTGGCGGCCGGGTTCTGGAACCAGCTGATCGATCCGGCGTAGCTGCCCTGCGTGATGTGGATGACGACGTACCTGACGGGGTGGCTGCCGGGCCGGCTGGCCACGGTGTAGTTGCTGGGGCTGGCCGGCGCCCACGCGGCCGGTCCGTAGTCGGTGCTGAGGGTTCCGACCCCGCCCGCCGCCTCGGCGAGCGCGCCCCGCTGCGGCGCGACCGGACGGCCGGGAACGGCCAACGCTTCGGGCGGTGCCGTCTCGAAGCCGGTTCGGAGCAGGTCGTAGACGGCGTCGGCGTAGAGCCGGGCGAGCGCCGGGGTGCTTGCCCCGCCGTAGCGCGCGACCGAGCCGTACCACGTGTTGACGTCCTGGCGCTCGACGGCGGTCAGGCCGGCCTGGTCGGCGTAGGAGCGTAGGACGGCGGCGGCCCCGGCGACGTTCGCGGTCGGGTCGGCGCGCAGCGTGTCCCGGTCGAGCCCGGTCAGCCGGGCCGCCTCGTCCAAGGTGTGCAGGTTCGGGTTGCTGACCAGGTGCATGAGGCCGTAGCCGCCCGCCGCGCTCGGTCTGCCGCCATGCCCGTCGAGTCGCGTCTCGGCGTGGCCGAGGGCGAGGAGCAGATCGCGGGGAACGTCGTACCGTCGTGCGGCGGTGTCGAACGCGGTGGCCAACCGACTTGATGCGGCCGAGCCCCGGTCCGGGGCGGCTGATGCCGGCGAAGCCGCCAGGACTGACTCACCGGACAGGACCAGAGCCGCGGCGAGCATGGCGCCGAGTAGCCCGTGCGTACGCCGTGAGGCGCGTCGACCAGTCACCTTCCACCCCCAGTGCATCGATTTGTGATAGACGGAGCTCGATGGATGGGCCGTAACATACCTCGCGGCCGGTGGCGGTGTAAACGGTTTGCGGTGCCGGGCTTTCGCAACGGCGGAATCCTTCATCGGCGGGGCGCCCGGCCGGCCCGCGCGCGCCGCCCGCCGGGCGCGCCGGGTGGCGCCGGTGCGCATCAGGACGGATCCGGCGACGGGTGGGCTGCCGACGCCGCGACGGGTCTCGCGCCGGAACCGCCCGGCTCGCCCGTCGGCGACGGAGCAGCGGTTCGGGTTCCGGTGCGGAAGCGCTGGGTCAGGACGACGCAGGCGAGCACCACGAACGCCGCGGCGACCGAGGCAGGGGCGACGGCCTCGCCGACCAGCAGCGCCGACCAGGTCAGGGTGAGGACGGGCTGGGCGAGCTGGATCTGTCCGACCTGCGCGATGCCTCCGCGGGCGAGGCCCGCGTACCAGGCGAAGAAGCCCAGGAACATGGAGACCGCGGTGAGGTAACCGAACGCTGCCCAGGCGACGGCGCCGGCGTGCGGCCGGTGGACCGTGGCGGTCACGGCCGTGACGGGCAGGGTGACGGGCAGCGACAGCAGCAGTGCCCAGCAGATCGTGCGGGCACCGCCCAGTTCGCGGGCGAGCGCACCGCCCTCGGCGTATCCCAGGCCGCACAGCACGACCGCCGTGAGCAGGTACAGATCCGCGAGGGACAGGGCGCCGCTGACCGCGCCGCTGACGATGAGGAACGCCAGGACCGCCAGCAGCCCGCCGATGCTCGCGACCCAGAACAGCGGCGGCGGACGCTCTCCGGCGCGCAGCACCGCGAACATCGCGGTCATGGCAGGCAGCACGGCGACGACGACCGCGCCGTGCGCGGAGGTCTGCGTCGTCAGGGCCAGCGAGGTGAACAACGGAAAGCCGACGACGACACCGAGCGCGACGATCGACAGGCGCCGCCACTGACCTCGGCTGGGCCGCGGCGCGCCGGTGGATCTCAGGTACGCCCATGCCAGCAGCGCCGCGCCGACGGCGCGGCCGAAGGCGACGAACCAGGGGTCCAGCTCCTGCACGGCGACGCGGGTCATGGGCAGCGACATGCTGAAGGCCAGCACGCCCAGCGCTCCGAGGGCGAGCCCGACGGTGCGATCCGCTGTTACCGCGCTCACGGCAGTAGCGCTACTCTTACCCTTCATGGGCAACGGTAACGCAGTCGAGCGCGTCGTCCAAGATCTGCGCGCGCTCGTCGCCAGGGCCGACCCGGGGGACCGGCTGCCGTCGGTACGCGAGCTCACCGCGCGCCACCAGGCCTCCCCGGTGACGGTCACCGAGGCGATCCGGCAGCTCACCGCGCAGGGACTGGTCGAGGCGCGATCAGGGCGGGGCACGTTCGTTGCCGCCGCGCCCCCGCGGCAGCCCGGGTCGGACCTGTCCTGGCAGACCGTGGCGCTCGGCCCCCGCCCACCCGGCGAGGAGGACATGCAGGCGTTACTGGCGCTACCACCGTCGGACGCGATACCGCTGTCCGGCGGCTACCTGGACCCGGATCTCCAACCGGCCGCCGCGCTCGGTGCCGCGCTGGCCCGAGCCGCCCGACAGCCCGCGTCGTGGCAACGCGGCCCGGCCGAGGGCCGCGAGGACCTGCGCGCCTGGTTCGCCCGCGACGCCGGAGGCGGGCTGAGCGCCGGCGACATGGTGATCTGCCCGGGCGGGCAGGCCGCACTGTCCTCCGCGCTCCGCGCGCTCGCCACCCCCGGTGACACCCTGCTCGTCGAGTCGCCGACCTACCTGGGCGCGCTGGCCACGGCCCGCGCCGCCGGACTGCGGGTGGTGCCCGTCCCCGCCGACGCCGACGGCGTACGGCCGGACCAACTGGCCGCCGCGTTCACCCGCACCGGCGCGCGGTTGTTCTACTGCCAGCCGCTGTACGCCAACCCCACCGGCGCGACCCTGGCGGCCCACCGCCGCGCCGAGGTCTCCGCCGCCGTACGCGACGCCGGGGCGTTCCTGATCGAGGACGACTACGCCCGGGACCTCGCCATCGACGGCGAGGCCACACCTCCACTGGCCGCCGACGACCCCGACGGACACGTCGTCTACCTGCGCTCCCTGACCAAGTCCGCCGCGCCCGGGCTCCGCGTCGCGGCGATCGGCGCCCGTGGCCCGGCCGGCGCCCGCCTGCGGGCAGGCCGGCTGCTCGACGACTTCTTCGTCGCCGGCCCCCTGCAGCAGGCCACGATCGAGTTCGTCACCTCCCCGGCCTGGGCGCGTCACCGCCGCACCGTGCGCGTCGCGTTGCAGGCGCGGCGCGCGGCACTGCTGTCCGCGCTGCGGCGGCACCTGCCATCACTCGCCCCGCAGGTGGTTCCGCGGGGCGGCCTGCACCTGTGGGCCCGCCTGCCCGACGGCACCGACGACGTCACGCTGGCCGCCGCCGCGGCCCACGAGGGCGTCGTGGTCTTCCCCGGGCGGCCGTGGTACGCCGCCGAACCCCCGGCCCCGCACCTGCGCCTCACCTACGCGGCCGCGCCACCCGACCTCATGGACGAGGCCGTCCGCAGGCTCTCCCGTGCGCTGGCGAGCGGAACGGCATCTGTCTGACGCGCCCCGGCCGACGATCCCGTTCCCAGGCCCACTGTCGGTCCACCTCGGCAGGACTCCTCGAGCATCCTCACGGCCGGTCCAGCGTCGTGCACCGCGAACACGGCGACGCCGTCCGGCCGGGGAGCGAGCCGCGTGTCCGGGCTGGACCGCAGCGGCGGGCGAGGGCCGACCGCGCCAGTCGTCTGGCCGACAGCCGTCGCCGGGTTGCGGAAACTACAGTGGGTGAATGCGGCGGCCACCGCTCGTGTCGGGCGGACTGGTCCGCCGTACCGGCCTCGCGCCCACGGTCGGATGGCTCCTCCGCACCAACCGGGTGCTCTCGCCGATCACCGACCTGCGCCGGGCGTCCCGCTTCGCTCCAGCCTTCGGCGGCGGATCGTGGCCGCACGGCCCGGTCAGCGAGAGCCGGGTGTCCCGCTGGGAGTCGGGCTTCACCCCGGTGCCCCATGCCGCCGTCCGCCGCTACGAGGAACTGCTGCTCCTGCCGCCGAACACCCTCGTCGCCCCGCTGGACAACCTCTACCGGTACGTCGCGGCCGCCGAGCCGCTGCGGCTCACCCTCTGCCGGGACACCCTCCCCGACGACCCGTCCGAGGGTCTCGACAACCTGCTCGACCTGGCTGTCGCCGCGGCGCCGCTCACCGGTGGGCAGTGGGACGACCTCACCGCCGCCCTCGTCGCCGACCCCCGCATCC
The DNA here is from genome assembly GCF_040679695.1 of Micromonospora sp. NPDC052213. Classification (NCBI taxonomy): domain Bacteria; kingdom Bacillati; phylum Actinomycetota; class Actinomycetes; order Micromonosporales; family Micromonosporaceae; genus Micromonospora; species Micromonospora sp. NPDC052213. Next base: position 21,467 of record NZ_JBFAVI010000056.1, on the reverse strand, counting down.
GGCTCGTGCCGTCGGCGAGCTGGTCGACGATCACCGACCGGCTGGTCGCGGAGATGGTCATGTCCGACGGCGTCGACTGGCTGCAACGGCACGAGGCGCTCAACCGCCTGCTGGCCCACCCCGTCGGCTGCCAAGCCGCCATCGACAGTTGCGCCAGCCTCGCCCGAGACCGCGAGAACCAGGTGTTCATCGAGACGGTGTGCGCCCTCGAGGCGACCGGACACCCGGACGCCGCCCGCCACGTCTTCGCGCAACTGCGGGACCCGACCCACCAGCGGGCCAGAGTAGGCGCTCTCCTCGCCGCGATGCGCAAGCTCACCGTCGGGCACTTCACCGAGGAGCAGGTCGCCGACCTCGTCCCCCTGGTCGTCGACCTGCTTGCGGACCGCGACACCGCGCACCTGGCCGCCCAACTCGCCGCAGGACTTCCGCTCGACCGCGACCGCCGGTACCGCCAGTTCCTGGCCCGTCACCGCACCCCGGTTACGACCCCGCCCGACACCCTGTCGCGGCAGCAGACCCTCGCCGCCCGGATCGCGTACGCGGCCAGCGCGGAAGCGACCCACGACCAGGTGCTCCGCGCCGATCCGATTCTTCCCGTCCTGGTCGAGGACACGTTGTTCCACCCGTCGCCCGACGTCCGCCTCTACACCCGCTTCCTGGTCGCCGCCACCCCCTATCGCGCCGCGCTCGCGGCCGCCCTCGCCAACGAACTCGGCGGCGGCCGGCTCCGTCACGACCCCGCCCTCGCCGAGGCGATCCTGGATTCGTTGCGGATCCTCGGCGACCGGCGCCAACAGCCGCTGGTCGAACGGCTGGCGATCGCCGACGGCGTCCCGACGGCGGTGCGGGTCTCCGCTGCCCACGCCGTCGGGCACCTCGGCGACGGGGTCGCCCGTACGGTGGTCGAACACGCCGCCGCGCGGCTGGCGGGCCCGCCGGACGGCACCGGAGGAGACCGGCCGGTGCTGGAGGCGATCATCTACTCGCTGGGCATCAACGGCCGTGACGACCTGCTCCGGGAGTTGGCCACCGACCCGCGGCTCCCGGCGACGGCCCGCCGCTCGGCGTCCTGGTGGTTGGACCGGCCGGCGTACGTCCGCCGCAGCGCGTCGCGCTGAATCCCACCAGGGTCCAACCCACTTGCAGCCGGCGGTGGCGGCTGCAAGACCGCCGTCGCGGGCCCGCGTCGACTTCTACCGTCAAGCAGGCACCGGCCAGGAGGCCGGTACCCCGACACCGGACAGGACGGTGGAGCGATGCGCGCAAACCTGATCATCCGACCTCGCCGGCTCGCCGCCGCGCTCACCGCGGTCGCGGCCGCCGGTCTCGCCGGTCTCGCCGTGCCCCAGCCGGCACAGGCCGCCGCCGGTGACCTCAGCTACGTCCTCAACCACACGAACGTCCGCGTCTGCGGGTCGGTCCGGCAGATCCAGTGCCCCGACGGCGCCGGCCCCAACGGCGTCATGGGGTCGGTGGTGGGCGACCAGTGGGACCGGACCTGGTGCTGGCGCGACGGCGAGTGGGCCGGAGAGCCGGCCACGAACCGTTGGTTCAAGGTCACCGCGAACACCACCGCCGGCTGGAAGACCGGCTGGGTCAGCGCCGCGCAGGTACCGATCCAGGCGTTCGTTCCCTGGTGCTCGAGCTGGAACTGACTTCCGGCACCCGTACGACGACAGCGGCACGTGTGCCGCTTCCTCCACCAACTGCCTGGGATAGAAGGGACTTCTCATGGTCATGCCGACACCGACGCGAGCCGAGCAGCGGAAGCCGGGCGCCCCGAGGACGATCCACCGGATCGTCGGCGTCGTCGCCGTCCTGGTCGCGTCGATCCTGATTCCGGGTGCACCGGCCAGCGCAGCTCCGTGCAGCCCGGTCTCCTGCGTCCACAACACCAAGGGCAGCCAGGTCCTCGTGAGGTGCTGGGACGGCGCCTGCACCCCGGGAGCCAACGTGTGGCTGAACAACGGCTACCCGGTCTCCATGTCGTGCTGGTTCGACGCCGCCAACTTCGACGGCAACTACCCGAGCACCCGCTGGTTCCTCGTGCGGAGTGTCCCACTGGCGGGCAGGTGGCTGGTCCACTCGTCCTACGTCTACAACCAGACCTCCGTCGGGCACTGTTAGGCGCGGTGGCACCACCGACCGGGAACTGCCCCCGCTCTCCGGAACAGGGGGGAGCGGGGCACCGGTCAGCCGGCCGGGTCGGCTTGTACGCGACCACCAGCTCCCATGCGCCGGGCAGCACCGCCACCCGCTCGAAGCCGACCCCGCGAGCAGCTTGGTGGAGAACTCCGCGCGCCGCCGGTGCGGGTGTCGCACGGCAAGGTGGCCGAAATGCCGCGCCGTTGATCACAACCCGATACCTGCCTAGCCGGACCGGACGGTGAGCGGGACGTCGCGCAGGTCGGGCACCTCCTGCCGGCGCGGCTCCCGGGTCAATGTCGCGGTGAATTCCTCCGGCCGAACCTCCAGGTACGGCGGGGCCTCGACGTCGCGGAACCCGCCTGCGGCGACCACGGCCGGCGTGGGGCACTGCCGCTCCGGGCGTACCTGGATGATCTGCCCCGGCTGGACCAGGTACGAGGGGCGGTTGACCTTGCCGCCGTCCAGGGTGAACGTGTTGTGCTCGACCAGGCTGCGGGCCTCGCCGACGGTGCGGGCGAAGCCGGCGCGGTGTACCAGCGCGTCCAGTCGTTGCTCCAACTGCCCGGCCAGGTTCTCCGCCGCGTCGCCGGGCTGCCCGGCGGCCGTCACCAGGGCCCGGACCAGTTGCCGCTCCCGCAGGTCGTACGCGGCCCGGATCTGCCGCCGCTCCGCGTCGGGCAGTCGGTAGCCGCGCGGGGCTCGGCGCGGCCCGCCCCGGACACCGATCGGATGCCGCTGCCGGCGCAGTCGGTAGCCATGCGCCGGCTTCAGCGGCACGTCGTCGGTCGGCGCGATGTTGACCTTGGAGCGGAGCGTCATGGTGCCTCCCTGGCTGTCGTGGGTCACCCACTCTGTCCCGCACCGGGGTGAGCCCGCCCCACCCGGTCCGGGTGATCCGCCCCGCGCAGCGGCGCGTCGAGACCAGGGACGGCCCTGCGGTCAGGCGCGACGAGGCCGACCTTGCTGTTCGACCGGGCCGCAAGGCGACGGAGAAGGGCGAAAGGCGCGGCCGGGGCGGGGCCGGTCAGCCGGCCGGGGTCGGCTTGTACGCGACAACCAGCTCCCAGGTGCCGGGCAGCACCGCCACCCGCTCGAAGCCGACCTCCGCGAGCAGCTTGGTGTAGAACTCCGCCTCGCGCAGCCGGCTGACGCAGCTGTCCACGCCGATCAGGAAGTAGCTCCAGAAGAACTGCATCGCCAGCCGGTCCGGGGTGCGGAACTCCTCGCAGATCAGCAGCAGCCCTCCCGGCTCCAGCGCTGCGTACGCCTGCTCCACCAGGTGACGGGCCACCTCGTTCGGCCAGTCGTGCAGCACCCGCACGAACGACATCGCGTCGTACGCCTTGGGCAGCGGCTCGGTCAGGAAGTCGCCGCCGACGAACCCCAGCCGCTCGGTGTGCCCCCGCGCGACCCGGGTGGCCGCCACCAACGGCGCCACCGCCGGCAGGTTGTAGACGTCGGCCCGCAGGCCCGGCGCGGTGTCGAGGACGTGCGCGGCGAGCGTCCCGTCGCCACCGCCCACCTCCAGCAGGCGGCGCCGGTCCGGCCACAGCAGATCGGCGTGCCGCCGTACCGCCTCGATCACCGGCCCCAGCCCGACGGCCATGCTGCGCTCGAAGTCGGCGGTCTGCGCGTCGGTCTTCGGCGGCCAGGCGAAGTCGTCGTCGCCGATGCTGACCTGGCCGCGCAGGCTCTCGGACAGCCGGCCGTGCAGCCGCCGCCAGGGATAGCGGTCCCGGTCGCGCTCGACCGCGCCGGGGCCGACCACCGCGGCCACCGCGTCGCGCAGCCCCGGCACGGCCCGGTAGCTGGTCGTGCCGATGTCGTCGTCGGGCTCGTCGCGCGTCAGGAAGCCCAGGCTCTCCAGGCAGTCGAGGAACTTGTAGAGCCGTAGCGGGCGTACCCCGAACCGGGTGGCCAGCGCGTCGAGACGGACCGGCCCGGGTTCCAGCGCGTCGAGCAGGCCCATGCCGAGTGCCGTCTCCAGCACGTCCATGGCCTTCGGACCGTTGGCGAGCAGGCTCATCAGCGCCCGCGGCGAGAGGGTGACGGTCACCGGTGCAGCTCCTTCTCCAGCGCGTCCATGAACGCGTCGACCTCGTCGAGGGTGTTGTAGACGTGCGGACCGACGCGCAGGTAGCCGCGCCAACTGCAGATCAGGTCACGGGCGGCCAGCCGCCGCTTCACCGCCTCGCCGTCGGGCACGTCCAGGCACACCACGCCGCCGCGGCGGTGCGGCGCGGTGGGGCTGACCACCGCGATGCCGGCCGCGCCGGCCCGGTCCAGGACCCGCTGGGTGAGGGCCAGCGAGTGCCGCCGGATGGCCTCGGTACCGATCCCGGCCAGCAGGTCCAGGCCGACCTGGGAGACCAGGGAGGTGACCGGGTACGGCGTGCCGCCGGAGAACCGCCGGGCGTCGGGCGCCCAGCCGGTGGACGGCTGGAACGTCAGTGCCCGGTCGCCGGCCTGCCAGCCGGTGGCGGCCGGTGCCAGCTCCGGCACCAGGTCGGGGCGGACGTAGAGGAAGGCGGTGCCGACGCCGCAGAGCCACTTGTGCGCGCCGCCGAGGACGACGTCGACACCGAGGGCGGTGACGTCCATCGGCATCACCCCCACGGTCTGGAAGGCGTCCACCACCACCAGCGCGCCGATGTCGTGGGCGCGGGCGACGAGGCGGGGCAGGTCGACGGTGGCGCCGGAGGTGAAGCTGGCGTGCGACACGCACACCAGCAGCGTCCGCTCGTCGAGGCGCGTCTCCAGGGCCTCCTGGTCGAGGTGGGGACCGCCGGTGCCGACCACGTCGAGGCGGGCGCCGTAGCGGCCGAACGCCCGGAAGACGAACGGCACCGTCGGGTACTCCAGGTCGGTGGTGACGACCCGGTCGCGCGGCGGGCGGTAGTCGAAACAGGACGCCACCCGGGCGAGCAGGGTGCTCAGGTTCGCGTCGGTGACCACGCTGCCCGGCGGTGCGCCGATCAGGGCGGCCACCGAGTCGGCGTACCGGTCGAGGCCGACGTGCCAGCCCTGCCACACGTCGTCCCGCCAGGTGCGCAGCGTCTGCCAGTAGTCGTGCAGCACCCGCTCCGCGCCCCTCGGCACCGCGCCGGTGGAGTTGTTGTTCAGGTAGACACAGGTCTCCAGCAGGGGAAACTCGGCGCGTAGCGCGGCCTGCGCGGCGGCGTCGAGGCACCGGGGCGCGTCAGGCCCGGGCGCGGGGTGGGATCGGCTCACGCGGTGTGGCCTCCAATCGGGTCGACCGGGCGGGAATCGGCGGTGCCGGCCGTGAAGACCGGCACGTCGCGGACCGCCGCCAGATATGGGGTGCCCTCCGTGTAGCCGGTCCCGGAGCGGGGACCGAGCATCCGGGTGGCGATCCGGTGGTGCGTGCGTCGCCACTGCAACAGGGCCCCGGCGAACGTCTCCATCCGCCGCGCCACCAGCGTGCGGTCCGCGCCGTCGAGCCGGCCCGCCCGCACGGCCGACCGGTACGCCTCGTCGATCGTCGGCTGGCCGGCCCGCACCAGGGACCGCACCTCCGGCACCGACCGGTAGGCCACCGAGTCCAGCCGGTCTCCTTCCGGCGTACGGCAGAGCGACTCCACGAGCTTGTAGGAGCGGGACTGGATGGCGCTGGCCCCCTCGGTGTACTGCCGGAACGTCCGGAACGACTCCGCCTGCATGGTGGCCAGCAGCGAGAAGAGCGGGCCGGCGGCGCCGAGCAGGTCCCCGGCGTACCCCAGCCGGTCGGCCGCCGCACGTGGCGCGGCCCCGGCCAGCGCGGCGACGGCGGCGCGCAGCTCGTCGGCGACCCCGGCGAAGAGGCACTCGTACGCCTGGAGCACCCGGATGAACAGGTATTCGTCGTGGGTCACGTGGACCGGCAGCATGCTCAGCCGCAGCGTTTGATCCCCGTCGGCGTCGAGGTCGGCGGCGACGGCGTGCAGCGCGGCGGCGGCGGTGGTCGTCGGACCGCCGTCGCCGACCGCTCCGACCAGGCCGAGGCGGGCCAGCGGGGGCAGGGCGGCCCGGACGCCGAGGCGGCAGCGTTTGGTCACCACCGGCGGCCCCGGACGCTGCTGCGGGAGCAGGTCGGTGGTGTGGGCGGCGGCGGCCAACTCGAAGGCCAACGCGTCGGCGACCAGGCGGACGAACAGCTGGTCACGGCCGCGCCGCGAGGTGGCGTCGTCCTCGGCCGGGGGCGGGTCGTCCGCGCCGCAGGGCAGCCGGAGCAGGCGTAGGGCCAGGTAGCTGCGGTAGTCGTAGCGGCCGTCCCACTTGTCGAGCGTCACGTCGAGGAAGTCGCTCAACAGCCGCGCCTCGTCGCCGCCGGCCGCCGTCGCGCCGGCCACTCTCGCCCGCGTCTCGTCGAGCAGGGCGAGGAGTTCCTTTTCGACGAAGTGTTTGCCGACCCGATGGAATTCGTGCAGCACCGCCGGGTAGGGAAAAGTGCGCGGGTCGGCCGTACCGGACAACCAGGTCGTCAATTCGTGCACGAAGCGCCCCTCGACATTTCCGAATCGGCACCACAATGGGAGGACGCCGGTCACCGCCGGCGAGTGCGGAAGTCAGGGCTTGGCGGCACCGGAATCGTCGCCCGCGGGCTGGAGCCGGGCCTGCCACAAATCGGGGAAGAACCGGTGCCCGACAAGTTTGGCGAGCATGGTGGCCGGGCTGCCCGGGGTGCCGGCCGGAGCGTGACCGCCGACCCGCAGGGCCACCTGGTAGTGCCGCGTGCGCCACAGCGACACCCGCTCGTCCCACTCCACCATCGCCTCGGCCAGCCGGTGGACGGGGTCCGCCGGGTCTGCCGGGCACAACGCCGCCACCGGGATCCCCCGGTCGGCGAGGCAGTCGGCGAACGCGCGCCCGAGTTGCCGGCTGGCCGCCTGGACCTGCCGCCAGCCCGGCGACTCGGCGCCGGAGCCGTTGCCCAGCGCGGGCTGCATCGCCTGGAAGTCCACGGGGGACAGGTGCCGGAACATCTCCAGTTGGTCGGTGATCAGCCGCACGGCGAGCGTCGCCCGCGCCAGCAGCGCCTCGGCCGCCGCGGGGTCTCCGGCGCCCACCCGGGCGGTCGCCTCGGTCAACTCGGCCGCCGCCAGTTTGAGCCACAACTCGGCCGACTGGTGCACCACCTGGAAGAGCAGTTCGTCACGGTGGATCATCTCGGCCGGCGCCCGTTGCAGGTCGAGCAGCGCGTCCGTGCGCATATAGCGTGCGTAGTCGGTGGCGCCGCTGCCCGGCAGCACAGGCGACTGGTCACGCTTCACGGAATAACCTTTCGATCGGTAATCGGCACGCCGGGATCAGTCGTGCGTCGGCGGCAAGTATGCAACGACCGGAAGCGATGCGCTACCCCTTGATTGCAATCTGTTTGCGCCGGTCCGAGAAAGGTCTGCAGGTGCGCCAAGCGTGAGTGTTGAATGCATCACTTTTGACGATCCGGATCAATGTGTCTGAGGTGGGTCATTGGCCGCAGGGCGTCGGCGGCTACCACAACCTCGAACGTGGACCCGACGAACACCGGCGCGGCGCCGCACCGGCCGCCACGGGTGCCCTGCCGGGTCCGGAACGCGGGTTGTCGGTGGTGCGGCCTACCGTGGCGCGATGACCACCAGCGAGTACCCGTGGGAGCCGCCCCTCGCCGGCACCGAGATCGAGCATCTCGTCGGTGCGCTCGACCGGCTGCGTACGACCTTCCGTTGGAAGACCGACGGCCTCGACGCCGCCGCGCTGCGGACCCGCGTCGGCGCCTCCTCCCTGACCCTCGGCGGCCTGCTCAAGCACCTCGCCGCCGTGGAGGACAGCACCTTCACGACCAAGCTGACCGGGCAGGCGATCGGCGCGCCGTGGGAGGGCACGGCCTGGGACGGCGGCAACGACTGGTCGTTCGCCTCCGCCGCCACCGACACTCCCGAGCAGCTCTACGCGCTGTGGGACGGCGCCGTCGAACGATCGCGCGAGCGGCTCGACGCGGCCCTGGCCGACGGCGGGCTCGACCAACTCGTCCACGCCGCCACGCCCGACGGCCGCCACGCCAGCCTGCGCCGGCTCGTCTGCGACCTCGTCGAGGAGTACGGCCGGCACACCGGCCACGCCGACCTGCTCCGCGAGGCGGTGGACGGACTGGTCGGTGAGGACCCGCCGGCCGGCTGGCGGCCCCGCGGGAACGGCTGACCGCCCGACGAGTGGGGCCGGGCCCGTTTGCGGGTGGCCCGGCCCCGAAGGCAGATCAGTGCGTCGCCGGCACCTCCACCTCGAGCGGCTCCAGATCGTCGCGGACGGCCTTGACCTCCCAGTAGAAGGCGTGCGAGGCCGGCGACCCGTCGACGGTGCGGACGCGGAAGGCCCCGTCCTTCACCCGGCTCGCGGCCAGCGCGGAGACCGGCTCGTCGTCGTCGAAGACCGGCGTCAGGTGCACGGTCCGGCCCTCCGGCCGGGTCAGCGCCTCGAAGTACGCGGGCAGTTCGACGGTGGCGGTACCGCCGTCGAGCCGCGCCTCACCCCGGTAGTAGACACCGTTCTCCGGTCCCTCGATGGCGGCGTGGATGAGCTGGCGGCGTTCGGTGGCGTCGGGGGCGTCCAGCGGGTGGTCGATGGCGAACTGCTTGGACTTGCCCTTGATCACGCCGCTGCCGGCCATCAGGCTGATCGTGTAGCCGCCCGACTCCGTGCCGAGATAGATCGCGCCGGAGGAGAACAGGTCGAACGTGCTGATGCCGCCGCCGCTCCAGGACGGCACCGTGTTCGGGCTGACCGCGACGCCGAGCTGGCCGTTGATCTGGACGTTCCCGCCGAAGAAGCCGCGCTTCTCGACCCACAGGCAGCCGGTCTCCGGGCCGCTGCCCTCGCCGTAGCCGACGTAGACGCCGGCGCTGTTGAGCAGGTAGAGCCGTTCGGGGCCGTTGATGTGCAGTCGGTTCGCGCCGTTGAGGGAGCCATAGGACGGCATGGAGATGTTCCCGCCCGTCCACAGGCCACCCTGCACCGTCAGGTCGCCGTTGCCGTTGGCGTCCTTGACCACGGTGACGCCGCCGGTGGCCCGCACGGCGACGCCGCCCTCGGCGGTCAGCGACAGCCCGCCGCGCCCGCGCAGACTCGCCGCCCGCAGCTCCTTGACCGCCAGGTCGGCGTACGGCTTGCTGCCCTCGCCGTAGCCGAGCGCCGGCCCGTCGTTGCTGCGGTCGACCAGCTCGAAGCCCTTGCCGGCCCGGAACGACAGTTGCGCGTGCTGCACGCCGGGACCCCAGAAGCCGAGCCCGGTGACCACCTGGCCGGGGGAGACGGTGGCCCCCTCCAGGCTGCCCAGGTGCAGCATGCCGCCGGCGATGCGCAGCCGGTCCGCGTTCTGCTGGGTGAAGGCGATGATGTCGTCGGCGTCGTTGTTGTTGGCGATGCGCAGGATGGTGTTCTCGCCGCTGTACGGCCAGTACCGGATGTACGCCTCGTCGCCCGCGCCGCCGCCCGGGTCGCCGGGGAAGGTGATGCCGGACTGGGCGCCGGCGCCGACGGCCGGCACGATGGCCCCGACCGGGACCCGGAGGCCCGCCGCCACCCGCCCGGTGCCCTGCACCGTGATCGTGCCGCCGGCGCGGGTGACCGTGCCGAGCACGATGGCGTTCGCCGGGTCGGCGGGGGCGGCGGCGGAGAACTCGATGCGGCCCTCCTCGGTCCACCGGGTCTCGCCGGCGACCCCGCCCTCGTCGCGCCGCTCGCTGAGGTACTCGTGGTAGCGGATCACCACGTGCCAGCTGCTGCCCTCGGCGGGCAGGGCCTTGCGGGTGTTCTCCGCCAGCACGATCACCCGGCCGGCGCCGTCGATCGCCACGCCCTGGCCGATCGTCACGTCGCCGCCGGTGGCGGTCAGGTCGAGGCCGGTGACCACGCCCCGGGGCTGCAGCAGCCGGGCGGCGAGGTTCTGCCGGGCCAGCAGGTAGTCCAGCGCCTGGGTCAGGTCGCCGGCGCGCAGGTACTGGTGGTCGTAGTACCGGGGCCGGGCCATCGGCAGCGGCAGGTCGTTCTTCCAGGTGATCGTCATGGTCGTCTCCGCTGATCTGGTTCGGTCGGTGCGCGGGTGGGGTCGTTCAGCGCGGTTGGACGGTGTCGTAGCGCAGGCCGCTGGACAGCTCGCCCGTGCCGGTGTGGCGGGCGCGGCCCAGCCACAGGTGCACCGACCCGTCGGTCCACCGGGCGAGCTGCCACTGGCGCAACAGCCGGGTGCCGGCGCGCGGCACCTCCTCCTCGGGGATGGCCAGCTCGACCAGGTCGTCGCCGCGCCAGCGCCAGTCGAGCAGGCGACTGTGGCCGGTGACCGCGACCGGCGGGCCCTCGCGGGACGGCTGTTGCAGCGGGACCCGGCGCAGCCGGACCACGTCGGGCCGGTCCTGCGTCGGCCCCGGGATCAGCGGCACCCAGTTGTCCGGCACGGTCGTGGCGAAGGCGTACGACAGGCTGGGCACCGCCTCGGCGTCGGCGACCGGTGGTCGCAGCGGCGGCGCCGCCCTGCCGACCTGGGCACCGCGGTCGATCGGCCGGCCGGTGGCGCCGGTGACGGTCCGTTCGACGGCCCACGCCAGGTTCGCCATCTCGTCGCGGCCGAGGCGTACCTCCTCCACCGGCTCGGAGTCGAGGGTGGCGGCGGCCGTCGCGGGCAGGACCAGCACGTCGGCCGGCCCGCCGGCGGTAGCCCCGGACGGGCGGAACAGCGCCGTGTCGTCGGGCGCGGCCGGCACGAGCGTCTGGATGCCGAAGGTGTCGGTGACGATCAGCGACCGGATCCGGGTGGCGGACCCGACGGGCAGCTCCAGCGGGACCAGGAAGTGGTCGTTGCCGTAGACGAGGCCGTACTCGACCAGGAACATCCGGGCCAGGTCGCCGGCGCCGGCGCCGATGCCGGCCAGGTTGACCCGGGCGTCCTCCAACTCCCAGAAGCGGGTCGAGGGCATGCCGGCGTACGCGACCGGGGTGGGCAGCAGCACCTTGACGACGTCCTCGACCGCCGGGACGGCGTCGAGGGTCGCCCCGGGCTCGTGGTCGAAGTGGTACCAGTCCAGCCGGTCGCCGTCGTACTCGTGGGCGGTGAGGACAAGTTCGCCGGCGGAGCCGTGCGCGCCGACGGCGAAGTCGTACTCCAGCCGCTCGCGCCGCCACGCGGAGCCCTCCTGGCCGGGGGCGCTGAACAGGGGCGTGAAGTCCTCGGGCGGCCACGGCGGCGCGGCGGGCCGGGACGCGCCCGGCGCCAGCACGGCGGGCAGTTGCAGCAGGTAGCCGTCCGGCGGGCCGGCGGGGCGGGGCGGCACGCCCAGCCAGGTGGTCCACTCGGCGAGCGCGGCGGTGACCGCGCCGACCAGCGCGGAGGGCACCTCGTTCTCGGCGACGAACCGGCCCTCGGCGCAGGCGCGTAGCGCCAGGTCGCCGTGCGGTACGCGGCCGGCGGCGATACGCAGGTAGCCGAGGGTCTCGGTGTCCGCGGCCGACGCGGCGTCGGGCGGCACGGCGGGGACGGGATACCTGGTGCACAGCCGGGGTGCCAGCTCGCCGGCGCCGGCGGCGGCGAGCGACCGCAGCAGCTGCTGGCCGCTCTCGACGGCGAAGCGCAGGTCGCCGGCGGTGGCGGCGGACTCCCGTTCCACCACCGCCTCCAACGGTGTGGCGGCGGGCAGGCCGACCGTGCTGCCGGAGGCCGTGCCGGGCCGGTAGCGGGTGAACCGGGCGGCCTCGGCGTGCACCCGGGCGCTGACCGGCGAGCCGGTGTCCTCGCCGGTGAACTCGCCGAGCTGCCACTGCCGGGCGAGCAGCCACAACGGGTCGGCGGTGCGGGCCTCCACGGCGGGGGCCAGGTCGGCGCGGCGGGTACGCGGTTCGAGGCGGGTCCAGGTGGTGACCGACGGGGTGTGCGTGTCGGCCAGGGCTGGTTCGACGGTGGTCATTGGCCCTCCTGCCCGCCCTGCGGCGTGAGCGTCGCGTCGGGGACGAAGTCGGTGGTGGTCGTGGTCTCGGCGATGTTCGTGGGGAAGTAGAGGGCGGGCAGGAACTGGCCGGCCGCGCCGAGGGAGTCGACGTCGACGGCGCGGGCGACGGCCAGGTCGAGGGCCTCCTCCAGGACGTTGGCGAGGGTGGCCGGCTGCCACGTCGCGGCGCCGTCGGGCGCGAGGCCCAGCAGGACCGCCTGCGGCGCGGCAGCGCCGGGGGCGTCGTACTCGAAGGTGAGGCCGGTCTGCACCCGCCCGGTGGGCACGACCTCCGTCCACTCGTCGACCAGCAGGCCGTGCACCGGTCTGGTCGCGTCGATGCCGCCGGGGGCGACGACGACCAGGGACACCGGTTCGGTGTTCGCGCGCGGCGGGGCCTCGCCCACCCAGCGGTCGCCGGGGGCGTACGGCAACTGCGCCACCCGGACGGTGGCGGGCAGCTTCACCACGCCGCCGGCGTCCAGGGCCTGCGCGGTGGTCAGCACCTCCTGGAGGCGGCCGACGGCGGGGCGGACCCGGCCGTAGCGGGACAGCCACCGGCGCACCGGGTGGGGGGAGCCGCCCTGTAGCGCGTCGCTGGCGGCCAGCGCGGCGGCCAGTTGCTGCGGCTGGGGCGCGCCGGCGGCGGTCAGGACGGGCATGTCGGGGCCGAGCAGCGCCCGGACGCGGGCGATCTGGGCGTCCCGCCGCCGCGCGGGGGGTGCGGTCGGCCGGTCGAAGTCGGTGGCCGGGTCGCAGGTGCAGGCCGACGGTGGGCAGGGCGCCCGGTCGTGCAGGTCGGCGACGACCCGGCAGTGGGCGGCCAGCCGGCGGTCCAGCTCGTGGCCGGCGACGAGGGCGGCGTCGGCGACCGCGGCGGCGGTGCCGGCGGCCGGTGGCGGGGGCACCGCGCCGGTGACGCCGAACCCGGCGGCGGTGTCCAGCAGCAGGCGGACCGCCGTCTCGTCCCAGGCGGGCGCGTCGGCGGCCGGGGTGGCCCGCAGCGCGGCGGCGGCGGTCCGCGCCGACTGCCACAGCTCGTCGGTCTGCGCCTTCATCACCGGATCGACCTGCGGGGGCGCGTCGGGGTCCAGGCCGAGGTCGGCGGCGAGGACCGGCCGGGAGCGGCCGAACAGGTCCCGCAGCACGTTCACGGCGTGCAGGAACTCGGCGAGGCCGATCTTGTCGGTGGCCCAGGCCGGGTCGCGGTCGTAGTCCAGCTCCAGCGTCCAGTCCGGTCGCACCTCGGCGGGCTGCAGCTTCGCCCAGGTGACGAGGGCGATGCGGCGGTCCAGTTCGGCGTCGTCGGGGCGGCCGGGGTGTGGTGGGGCGGCGAGCAGGTCGATCGCCGGGGTCTGCAGCCGGTCCAGGCTCGCGTCGCGCCACGGCGTGGCGGTGACGCCGTCGGGGGCGTGCCAGCGGTAGCGCCAGAACACCCGCGGCGAGGGCGGCAGCAGCACGGAGGTGAGCGCGTCGGCGGGGCTGCCGATGATGCGCGGGTGCTGGGCGCGGGCGGCCGGCCAGTCCTGCCGCAGCGGGTCCATCCGGTCGTCGACGTTGATCAGCAGCAGCACCCGGTGGGTGAGGGTCGCGCCGGTGGCCGGCGTGCGGGTGACGTGTAGCTGGGGTGGGCTGGTGGCGGCGCCGGAGGCGGCGTCGACGGCGGCCGCGGCCCGGTTCATGTCGCCCAGGGCGAGCTGGTGGACGCTCTCGGCGAGCAGCGTGTCGGCCACGGCGTCGGTGGCGTCGGCGAGGTCGGCGAGGACCTGCCGCACGGCGGTGCGGGCCGCGGCGGGCAGCGCGTCGAGTGGTGACTCGATGGCCTTGGCCTGGTGCAGCCGGTGCAGTTCCAGCCCGTCGACGGTCGCCGCCGACTCGACGGTCGCGGTGACCGTGGTGGTGTCGTCGTGGGCGTCGACGCGGTGGGCGCGCACCGGCGCGAGCCGGCGGAACAACGGCAGGAACTGGTCCAGCGGGCCGTCGGGGTGGTCGTGCAGGCCGCGCTCGAAGCGGTAGCCGAGCAGGGCGCCGAGGCTCTGGCCGGCGCGGACGCCGTCGAGCAGTTGCTCGGCGAGGCGGACCCGGCGGGAGGACAGGTCGACGGCCATCGGGTGGTCGCCGCCGTGGTGCGAGCGCCACGCGCTGCGCAGCACGGCGGTGGTGACGGCCTGCGCCGGCGAGGGGGCGTGCACGTGACCCGCGCCGTCGGGGGCGACGGGGAGCGTGGGCGGCGCCACGGTGTCGGGCACGTCGGCGGGGCGGGGCACCAGCCGCGGCGGCCCGGCCGGTCGCAGGTCGACCAGCCAGCCGTACCCGCCGACGTGCACCCCGGTCGACGGCCCGGCGGTGAGCTGGGCCAGCCGGCGGGTGGCCAGCGAGGTGATCCAGGCGTCCAACCGGTGCGTGGCCAGGCCGAGGGTGCCGGCGACGTGCCGGTGCAGGTCGGCGGGGGACAGTCCGTCGTCGAGCGCGTCGCCCAGGTCGGTCAGGGCGGCGCGGAAGGCGCGCAGGTCGGTGGTGGCCCGGATGTGGCGGGGGTCGAGCTGGGAACTGGCGAGGTAGCTGCCGACGGTCTCGCCGGGGGCGCCGGGCACGGGCACGGCGAGGCGGCGGCGCAGCACCGGGGTGCGGTCGTGCGGACGGATGTCGACCAGTTCCGGCTCCGGGACCTCCGCCGCGGCGGGCAGGGCCGCCTCGGTGGCGAACGCGTGCGCGGCGGCGGAGTGCTCGGCGATCAGGGCGGCGCGCAGCAGCCGGTGGAACAGCGGCACCGGCCCGTCGCCGGGGCTCGCCGGCACCTCGTCGCCTTCGAGGCCGACGGCGGCGAGCGCGTCGAGGTACGCGCGGATCCGGTCGGCGCGCGGCTGTCCTGGCCCGTCGAGCAGGGGCGTGCCGAGGGCGTACGCCTCCTTGGCGAACACGGCCAGGGACAGCCGCGGGTCGGTGGGGCTGCCCAGCCCGAGGGCGGCGAGCAGGTCCCGGGCCGGTTCGACCACCTGCTCGCGCCAGTCCGGGCCGAGGCCGAGGCGGGCGAAGCGCCACAGCCAGCTGACGTACTCGTTGCCGAGCATGCTGCGGGCGCGTACCTCCAGCACCCGCGCGTCGGTGGCCAGGATGTCCAGCAGGGTGCGCTCGGGGTCGGCGAGGCCGGGGACGATCCGGGACACGGGGGAGGGCAGCCACACCTGCTGCCACAGCCTGGTGAGCAGCCCGACGGCCCGGGCCTCGCCGCCGCCGGCCGGGCGCCAGTCCCGCAGGCTGGCCACCGGCAGCAGCCCGTACGGCTGGCGGCCGACGCGCAGCGTGGGCAGCGGCCCGTCGGCGTGCACGTGGGCGACGAAGTGCGCGCGCAGCGCGGCCTGCTCGGCGGGGGCGGCGACGGGCAGCAGGTCCCGCAGCAGGGCACCGAAGCTGGCCGGCCAGAGCAGCCGGCGGACCAGCCGGCCGGTGGGTCGGTCGGCGACGGTGGCGCCGGTGCCGCGGGCGAGCGCCGTCGGCGCGCCCTCGCGGGTCGGCGTGCCCCGCGCGGCGGTCAGCGCGTCGTCGGGTTCGGCGGTCAGCGACACGCCCAGGGCGGCGGCGACCAGCGCGGCGGCGGCCTCCGGCGTCCCGGCGTCGGTGGCGGTGTCGGCGGCGCTCGGCGCGGCGGTGGTGGGGGCCGCCGCCGGCACGGCGGTGGCGGTGTTGTTGGTGGGGGTGTCGGGGGCGAGGAACGCCAGCCCGTCGGTCGCGGCGTGCGCCTCCAGCAGGCGCCCGAGGGCCTTCGCGGAGGCGTCGGGCGCGGCGGTGGTGTCGAGCCCGAACACCAGCAGCCGTTCCACCGTCTCGGGTTTCCCGTCGGTGCCGGTGGGGACGGTGACGGTCAGCGCCATGCCGGCGGCCTCGGCGGTGGCGAAGTCGACGGTCCAGCGCATCCCGGCGTCCACGGGCGGCGCCTCGGCCGGCACCTGGTCGATGGTGCCGGTGCCACCGGCCGGTACGGGGGTGGGCCCGACGGGCAGGCCCGGGGTGACGGTGCCGGAGGTGCCGGTGAACAGCCGGCCGCTGGCGGTGCGGCCGACGGCGTACCAGCGGGTGGGCAGCAGCCGGGCCCGGGCCGGTTCGCACCAGGGGCCGGGGCGGGGCTGCGGCTCGGGGAAGTCGCCGGCGACGGGTTCCATCACCCGGGCGATCCAGGCGGCGCGGGGCGCGCCGAAGCGGCGGGTCAGGTCGTTCCAGGCCGCCTCGTCGGGTGCGCCGGTGACGCCGCCGGGCCGGCCCTCGCCCCAGTACGCCCGGCCGGCGGCGATCTCCTCGGCGGTGAGGTCCGGCTCGTGGTCGTCGACGTGGATCTGGTCGGGGTAGACGCGGATCTTCAGGGTCGCGCCGGCGAACCGGGTCTCCAGGCGCACCGGCAGCATGACCGCGGGGACGAGCGCGGACGACGTCCACGGGGTCTGCGTGAGCACGGTGGACAGCGGCGGCCGGTTCGCGGCGGACGACGAGGTGGTCATGACTGGTTCTCCGTCGGTAGCAGGTCGCTGGCGTGGCGGGCGAGCAGGACGGGGCGTTGCAGCACGGCGAGGGCGGTGTCGGCGGCGTTGCGGCCGTGCCGGGCGGCGAAGACGACCGCGTCCGGCGGCAGCGGGTCGCCGGTGAGGTCGACGCCGAAGCGGGGCGCGGCCGGCTGCTCGCGCAGCAGGAAGAAGTAGCCGGCGGGGCCGGCGGACTGCCGGGTGGCGCCGCGGGCGACGTCGGCGGTGAACGGGAACCCGAACAGCAGCAGGTCGGGAGACAGCCACGCGTGGAAGATGGGCAGGATGTCCGGCCCGGCCGGTTCCCGCTGCTCGGGGCCGGTCCACGTGGCCTGACGCATGGTGACGATGGTGGACGGGTAGCGGCGCAGCAGCTCACCGCGGATGACCAGCACGAGGGACTGCTCGCCGGGGGCGCCGACGGCGGTGAGGTGGCTGCCCAGCGGCCCGTTGCGCCAGGCGTCGTCGGTCAGCGGCGGGATGTCGGTGAGCGGCGCGCCGGCCGAGACGGCGCCGCGGACGTCCCAGAACTGCCGGAACCAGGTCTGCCGCGGGTCGGCGGGGAACTCGCGCCACAGCATCTCCCGGCTCATCTCGTGGTTGAGCCCGACGAGGAACGCCTCGATGAACCGGGGGTTGGCGGCCAGCGCGGTCATCGTCTCCGGCGCCACCGCGGGCAGGTTCGGCACGACGTGCTCCTGGGACAGGCCGCGCAGCAGCTCGTAGGCGGGGACGGTGAAGCTGACCCCGGCGAGCAGCCGCCGCAGCGGGTCGCCGCTGTCGGGCAGGGCGTCGACCAGTTCGCCGTCGCCGAGGCTGAGCCCGACGAGCACCTCCCCGGCCACGGCGGTCTCGGGGCGGACCGTCTCGCGTACGGCCGCCGCGGCGGTGGCGAGGTCGACCGGTGCGGGCCGGTGGTTGCGGGCCAGCGACTGCGCCGGGGCGAGCCGGCCCTGGTGGGCCGCGGCGGCGGCCATGAAGTCGTCGCCCATCCGGGCCCGGTCGGCGACGAGGTCGGCCCGCAGGTCGGCGATCGCGACCGCGCAGCCGCGGGCGGTGCCGGCGTCGGCGGCCCCGGTGACGGTGACCGCGGGGCTCCAGCTGACGGGTACGCCGGCGGGGTCGAGGTCGAAGGCGGTGCGGTAGGTGATGGTGGTGCCGCTGCGGCGGGCGACGACGAGGTCGGGGCGGCGGGTGCCGGTCACGTCGGCCACGGCGACGCCCGCCCCGGCGGCGCCGGCGACGGCCGCCTCGTCGGGCACCGCGCGGGCGGCCGTCCAGCCGTTGACGATCCGGCCGCGCCGGTTGAGCCCGAGCCCGGTGGAGTAGCGGGCCA
Source organism: Micromonospora sp. NPDC052213 (assembly GCF_040679695.1). Classification (NCBI taxonomy): domain Bacteria; kingdom Bacillati; phylum Actinomycetota; class Actinomycetes; order Micromonosporales; family Micromonosporaceae; genus Micromonospora; species Micromonospora sp. NPDC052213. The sequence continues at coordinate 3,516 of NZ_JBFAVI010000056.1, read as the reverse complement.
CCGGGGTGGCGCCGACCGCGCCGGCGGCGAAGACCAGCAGGTCGGGGACCTGGTCGCCGGTCATGTCGACCACGTCGACGCCGACGGCGGTGATGGTGTCGAGCTGCTGCGGGGTGGGCTGCGAGTCACCCCACCCGCGGGTCACCGTGCCGGCCGCGTCCAGGCCCCACCCGACGCGGTAGTACACCCGGTTCTCGGTGCCGCCGGGGCGGCTCACCCCGTACGCGACGACGAGTTCGGGCTGCTCGTCGCCGTCGAGGTCGGCGAGGGCGACGTCGAGGCCGGCGGCGTGGGCGCTGACCGGGTCGGGCAGCTCGTACGGGCCGGTCCACCCGGCGGCGGCGGTGCCGGCGGCGGTGGCGTCCCGGCCGATCCAGTAGCTGATCCGGCAGGTGCCGTCCGCGCCGGGCAGCAGGGCGGCGGTGACCAGGGCCGGGCGGCCGTTCGGCGCGAGGGCGCCGATCGTGGTGGCGGTGGCGCGGGCGGTCACGGGGATGGCCGGTCCGTCCACGGCGGCGGTGAGGACGTTCTCCCGCACCGTGCCGTCGTCGCCCACGTTGTGCCCGATCTGCATCCGGGCTCGGCTGCCCGTGCCCACCGGGACGGTGTGGGTGAACAGCAGCGACGCGAGCAGCCCCACCCGGGGGGCGAACCGCAGGTGCGCCGGGGCGGGCGCGGTGTCCGGGCCGGCGCCGCGCGGGTCGGCGGGGGTGCCGTGGTCGATCCAGCCGGTCGGGGCGTAGCCCCAGCGCCACGAGGTGAGCCGGCCGTCGCCGGTCACGGCGAAGATCTCGCCGCTGCGGAACTCGCCGAGCACGGGTCCGGGGCGGTGCCGGCCGAGACCGCCGGCCGGCGCGGACCCGATCACTTCCCAGCCCCAGTACTCCCGTTCGTGCCCGTCGTGGTAGTAGCGGTAGCGGCGCATCAGGCGCACGTCGGCCGGGTTGGCGTCGGGCGCGCCGAGGGCGATGATCGACATGCCGTCGTCCTCGCCGATCTGGGCCGCCTGCTGCCCGAGCGAGACCAGCCGCCGCCCCTCGGGGGCCGCGTCGTGCCGATAGAGGGAGCCGTCGGAGAGCTGGGAGACCAGCCAGCCGTCCGTGGTGAGGTAGGAGAAGCGGGACCCGTACGCGGACGGGTGCTGGCTGGCCGGTGAACCCCACACCGGCGGGATGGCGTCGTTGCCGACCTGGCTCCACTGCCCGCTGTGGACGAACAGCCGGTTGTGGCTGGTGGCGACCAGGACCGTCGTCCCGATCGGGCGGGGGGTGCCCCAGAGCCGTTCGGTGGACCACATCGCCGGCTTGCCCAGCGACGCCCACGACCCGGCCGCCGGGTCGTAGCGGTACAGGTTCCCGTCCCCGCCGAGCACGTGGACCAGGTTGCCGCCGGCCGTCGGGCGGCTGCGTACCCCGAGCGGCGGCGCGCCGCAGTCGCGCCACACCCACCGGTCGCCGTCCCACCGCCGCTCGAACAGGCGGCTGTCGCGGGTGCGGACGAACACCCGGTCAGGTGCCACGGTGGCGCCGGAGGTGGCCACGGCGGTGCCCGGCGGGAGGCCGTGGTCGCGCCACACCCACTGCTCGCCGACGCGGCGGCGTTCGAACAGCCGACCGTCGGCGGCGCCGAGGAAGAACCGGTCGGCGCCGAGCAGGTCGCCGGCGTTGGTGGCCACGGTGGTGACCGGGTCGTCGGCGGTCAGCGCCCGGATGCCCGCCGTGAGGCCGGCCGTGCTGGTGGTGTGCCACCACGGGTTCTGGGCGGCCTGCTCGATGACGGCGCGGGTCAGCGAGCCGAGCCCACGGCCGTCGGTGACCAGCGTGTCCAGCACCTTGCCGCCGGCGGGCACCTTCGCGGCGGGCACCGCGCTGGCGCCGCCGGCCAGCCGGGCCAGCGCCGCCGGGCCGCCGTCGGCGTCGACCCGGCGGGCGAGGGGCCCGCGGGGGCGCAGCAGCCGGCGCAGCGGCGCGCTGGTGGCGGCCCGCGCGCCCGGGTTGCCGTCGAGCTGCCGGTCGAGCGGGTCGCCGGCGGCGGCGAGGCGGGCGCCGGCGCCCGGGTCGACGAGGTCGTGTACCGGCTGGGTCATGGCCACGAGCTGGTCGTCGCCGACCGGCGTGCCGGGGGAGTCCGGGTCGACCCGGCGGGCGAACAGGGCGGTGGCGGTGTCCCGGGCGGCCTGGCCGCGGCGGAGCTGCTCGTTGGCCTCGCGCAGCTCGGCGGCCCGTTCCCACGCGGCGGCGGCCAGGTCCTCCTGGTGGCGTTGCACCACCTGGGTGCCGAGGGCGGCGGCGGCCCGGTATCGGGGGTCCAGGTTGAGCCCGGCCAGCCAGCGCGGTTCCGCGCCGCCGGTGGGGACCTGCCCCTGCTGGGTGTGGATGTTGCCGTACAGCGGCGGGGTCAGCCGATCGTCGGCGTGGCGCAGCAGGTGGGTGAGCGCGCCCTGCCAGGCATGGCGGACGTCGTCGGCCCAGACGGTCGGGGTCATGCCGGGCGCGGCGAGGGCGCCTTCGAAGCCGAGCACGGACCGGCCCTCGACGCCCTCGTCGTCGCCGGCGGGCAGGCCACCGCCGGGCGCGGCGATGTCGACCGGCTGCCGGCCGACGTCGTCAGGCAGGACCCGGGCCCGCAGCCGGCGGGCCAGGGACTCGAAGTCCCCGTCGGGGCCGGTGCGGAACGTCCAGTGGTGGTAGACGGGCAGCAGCACCGGATCGTCGGGGCCGGGGTGGGCCGAGTCGGGACCCCAGGCGGGGGCGAGCGGGCCGGTGTCGTCGACGGTCTCGCCGAGCCCGGCGCGGACCCCGGCGGCGAAGGCGGGCACCACGGCGGCCAGGTAGTCGGTGCCGGCGGCGAGCCGGCGCGGGCACACCAGCCGCGACAGGGTGCGTTCCGGGGCGGAGGCGATCACCTCGGACAGGTCCTCGTCGTCGGTGACCAGCACCTGGGCGTGTGCCCACGCCCACGACTCGGCCAGCACCGGCAGGTGCCGCACCGTGGTGGCGAGCCGGGCCAGGGCCTGGCCCGGCTGCGTGCGCAGCTGCGCGCCGTCCTCGCCGACCGGCACCACGACGAGGACCAGCCACGGGCGCAGCGCGCCGTTGTCGTCGGGCCGCGCCGGGGTGTACCGCCACGGCAGGTCGGGGTTGTCGAACTCGACCGCGGCCAGCAGGGACACCTCGACGTTCTCCGCGCCGGGCGCCGGGTAGCTGCGGATGATCTCCTGCGGGTCGACGCCGACGACGTCGCCCGGCCCGTGCAGCAGCGCCGTCGAGGTGCCGGTGATCTGCTCGGTGTCGCCGGTGGCGGTGTCGGTGCCGAGCGCGGCGACGGTGAGGGTCACCTCGGCGCGGGGGCGGGGCAGCGCGCCGGTGAGGGTGTCGGTGTGGGAGACCACGCGGGCGACGCCGTCGCGGACCCAGGGCAGGAAACGCAGGCCACCCATGTCAGCAGACCTCCAGCTCGACGGGCGTGATCCTCGGGTGGGGGACCCGGACGCGGGGGCGGCGCGGCGCCGCCGGG
>NZ_JBFAVI010000055.1:0-38048 GCF_040679695.1 Micromonospora sp. NPDC052213 | reverse complement strand
GGCGTTCGGGGCGCTCGGGCGGCGTTCGGGGCAGTCGGGCGGCACCCGGGGTGCTCGGGCGACACGGCCGGCCCCGCCCCGGCGTCAGTAGGCCAGCTCCACCGGCCGGCCGAGCACCCGGGCGCCGTTGTTGCCGAGCCAGCCCTCGGCCGCCGCCGCGTGCTGGCTGAAGGTGTGGATGTCCCGGAACCGCCGCTGGAGCGGGGACGAGTCACGGGCCGCCCCGCCGCCGGCCGCCCGGTAGCAGGTGTCGACCGCGGCGGCGGCCCGCTCGGACACCCACGGCAGGGCGGCGGAGATCCGGGGGTGCAGCCCGGGGATCGCCGCCGGGTCCGTGGCGCACGCCGCCCAGAGGTCGTCGGCCAGGTCCCGCAACAACGCCCGTGCCGCCCGCACGTCGAGGTCGGCGCGGCCGAGCTGGAGGCGGAAGGCGGGCGAGTCGGCCAGCGACTGCCGGGCGTAGAGGCGCTGCCGGCCGCCGTCGAGCAGCGCGACCATGTCGTCCAGCGCGCCCTGCGCGATGCCGACCGCCACCGCGCCGAGGTGCAGGACGAAGTGGACCAGCGGTGCCACGAAGCCCGGCCCCGGCACGCAGGGCGCGCCGGTGAACAGGTCGAAGCTCTCCTCCGCCGGGCAGAACGCGGAGGCCACCTCGACGTCGTGGCTGCCGGTGCCGCGCAGGCCCAGCGCGTGCCACGTGTCGTGCACCGTGAACCGGGAGGCCGGGAAGAGCATCGAACGCACCTCCGGCGGCGCCCCCGCCGGCCCGGGCAGCGGCTCGCCGTCCCCGGTCAGCACGCAGTTGCCGAAGATCCAGTCGGCGTGCCGCGCCCCGCTCGCGTACGCCCACCGGCCGGTGACCTGGAAGCCGCCGTCGGCCAGCTCGGCCCGCCCCTGCGGGGCGAAGCCGCCCGCGACGACCACGTCCGGCCCGTCGGCGTAGAGCTTGTCGAACCGGTCGCGCGGCAGCATCGCCAGCAGGTGCGGCGTCTCCGCGCCGATCATCACCGTCCACCCCGTCGAGCCGTCCGCCCGCGCCAGCGTCTCCAGCACCCGCAGCCCGGTCCGCAGGTCCGCCTCGTACCCGCCGTGGCTGCGGGGGACGAACATCCGGAAGCAGCCGGCCGCCCGGAGCGCGTCGAGCAGGTCGGCGGGGAGCGCCCGGCCCGCCTCGATCTCCCCGGCGCGCCGGGACACCTCCGGGACCAGCGCGTCCACCGCCCCGACCAGCCGGTCCCGGTGCCGCTCCTCCATGGGTTCCTCCTCGCGTCGTGGCTCACCCACCACGGTGGACCCGCCGGTGACCCGGGGGCCAGGGACACCGGCACCGGATGCCCGGGACATCCCGCGCCGCGCGGCGTCCACCCGGCCGGGACGAACCGGCCCGCATCGCAGCGACTGTCGCCGGACCGACATTCGGACTGGAACGTCGGGGGATCACCAACCGGCCCCGCGACTGCCAGGATTCTCGGCATGTCGGTCCAGCAGCCCCCGCCCGCGGCGACCCAGGGCGACCGCCGGCACCCGGTCGCCGCCTGGCTCGTCCTCGTCGGCTGTGCGCTGCTGCTCGTCGCCACCGCCGTCTGCTGGGTGCTCGCCCGCCGGCCCTGGGGGCTGTCCCAGCTCTACTTCCTGGTCGACTTCACCGACTGCGCCGTCTACGGCGTGGTCGCCTGGCTGATCCTGCTGCGCCGGGGGCACCCGGTCGCCTGGCTGCTCGCCGCCACCGGGCTCGGCGGCGGGTTCGCCGCGCTCAGCGCCCAGTACGTCGACCTGCTCGGGGTGCACCCCGGGCTGCCCGACCCGGTGCTGCTCACCTCGGCCCGGCACTGGGCCTGGGCACCGGGGATGCTCTCGCTGATCGTGGTGCTGCCCTGGCTGGTCCGGGAGGGGCGGCTGCCGCGGCCGGCCCGGGCGGCGGTACTGGCCGGCGCCGTGGTCGTCGCCGGCTACGTGTTGTTCCAGCTCACCTGGCCCGGGCCGGGCGCGGGCGGGTCGGGCGCGCCGCTGCCGATCGCCAGCGCCGGCTGGGCGGAGTTCATCGAGCGGGTGCAGCCGGCCCTGCTGGCGGCCGTCCCCGCGCTCGGGCTGCTCACCGCCGCCGGGGTCGCCGCCCGCCGTCGCCGGGGCGCGCCCGCCGAGCGCGTCGGGCTGGGCTGGCTGGCCGTCGGCACGCTGCTGCTCGCCCTGAGCTTCGCGCCGGTGGCCCTCCCGGAGGGCTGGGCCCGGCCGGTGCCCGACGAGGCGGCCCCCGTCGCGATGCTCGCCTCGCAGGCGTTCTTCCCGGCCGCCGTGCTGGCGGTGGTGCTCCGGCAGCGGCTGTGGGGCATCGAGATCGCCGTCCGTCGCACCCTGGTCTGGTTCCTCATGACGTTCCTGCTGGTCGCCGCGTACGTGCTGGGGGTGTCGGTGCTGGACGCGCTGCTGCCGGCCACCCCGGCGGTGCCCGGGGCGCTCGTCACGGCGCTGGTCGCGATCGGCGTGCAGCCGGGCCGGATCCGGGTGCAGCGCCGGGTGGACCAGCTGATCCACGGCGCGGCGGCCGAGCCGCTGCGCGTGGTGCGCCGCGTCGGGCACCGCATCAGCGCGACCGGGGACGCCGCCGACGTGCTCACCGAGGTGGCGCGCAGCCTGACCGACCTGTTGCGCCTCGGCGCCTGCGCCATCGAGGTGGACGGGCCCGAGGGCTGCTCCGCGCGGGCCGAGTCGGCCGGGCCGCTCGGCGTGCCGCTGGTGCTGCCGCTGCGCCGGGGGGAGCGCGAGGTGGGCCGGCTCACCGCGTGGGCCCGGGCGGGGGAGCGGCTGGACGGGCGCACCCGGGCCGCGCTGCTCGACCTGGTGCCGCTGGTCTCCTCCGCGGCGAGCCTCGCCGCGACCAGCGGCGCGCTGGCCGCGTCCCGGGCCCGGCTGGCCGAGGCCCGCGACTCGGAGCGGCGCAAGCTGCGCCGGGACCTGCACGACGGCCTCGGGCCGGCGCTGGCCGGGGTGGCGCTCGGCGTGCAGGCCGCCCGGAACCTGCTCGCCGTCGACCCGGACGCGGCCGGCCGGCTGCTGGACCGGCTGCGCGACGAGATGGACCAGAGCGTCGAGCAGGTCCGCGACCTCGCCCGGGGTCTGCTGCCGCCGGTGCTGGGCGAGCGGGGCCTGGTGCCGGCCGTGCACGAGCTGGCCCGGCGGTACGACGGCGCGCCGCTCCTGGTCGAGGTCGACGCGGACCCGCTGCCGCTGCCCGAGCCGGTGGCCACCGCCGTGTACGGCATCGTGGCCGAGGCGCTGCGCAACGCGCACCGGCACGCCGCCGCCCGGACCTGCCGCATCGCGCTGATCGTGGACGAGGCGGGCCTCACGCTCACCGTCGCCGACGACGGGGCCGGGATCCCGCCGGGGGCACCGCCCGGTGTCGGCATGCTGTCGATGCGCGAGCGGGCCGAGGGGGTGGGCGGGACGTGCGCGGTCGGTCCGGGGCCGGCCGGGGGCACCCTGGTCAGCGTCCGGGTGCCCGCCGACCGGTGCGCCGTGCCCACCCGCGCCCGGGCGGAGCGGCCCCCGGACCACGCGCCGTGGCCGCTGGAGGGCGCGGGCACCGCCGGCACGGGCCCGACGAGCCCGCCGCACGTCGCGGTGCCGTCGCGCGGGGCAGGGCCAGCAACGCCACCGCCGCACCCAGGCCGAGCGTCGGTGGTGTCGACGCCCGACGGCGCGGCGTCGCCGGGCCCCGGCGACCGGACGACCGTCGACCTGGCTGCGGGCCGGACGGTGGGGGTGGCGTCGTGACGAGGACGGATGGTGACGGTGGCCCGGCTGCGGGCCGGACGGTGGGGGTTGGCCTGGTGACCGGGACGGACGGTGGCGGTGGCGCGGTGACCGGGACGGACGGCGGGGTGATCCGGGTCGCGGTGGTGGACGACCATCCGGTCTTCCGCCTCGGCATGACCGCGCTGCTCGCGAGCACCGCCGGCCTGCGGGTGGTCGGCGAGGCCGCGGACGCCGACGAGGCCCTGCGGGTGGCCGCCACCCTGCGCCCGGACGTCATGGTCATGGACCTGCACCTGGGCGGCCGGTCCGGGGTGGAGGCGACCCGGGAGATCGTCGGGCGGCACCCCGGGATCGGGGTGCTCGTGGTCACGATGCTGGACGACGACGACTCCGTCTTCGCGGCGCTGCGCGCCGGCGCCCGCGGCTACCTGCTCAAGGGGGCCGCGCCGGGGGAGGTGGAACGGGCGGTCCGGGCGGTGGCCAACGGCGAGGTGCTGCTCGGCCCGGCGGTCGCCGCCCGGGCGGTGGGCTTCCTGGCCGGTGCCCGGGCGGCCGGCCCGGTGCCTTTCCCCGAGCTGACCGACCGGGAGCGCGAGGTGCTCGACCTCGTCGCCCAGGGGCTGAGCAACGTGGTGATCGCGCGGCGGTTGACGCTCAGCCCGAAGACCGTCCGCAACCACCTGTCCAACGTGCTCACGAAGCTCCAGGTCGCCGACCGGGGCCAGGCGATCCAGCGCGCCCGGCAGGCCGGCCTCGGTCAGCTCTGAGCCCCGCCGAGGCGGGCGGCGTACCCCGGTGGTGCCGTGTGCCGCCGAGGTCCGGCGTACGGGCGGGGCGAGCTGCGGCGGGGGCCGGGCCGGCTCCCTATGCTCGGGCCATGGAACTGCGGATCTTCACCGAACCCCAGCAGGGCGCGACCTACGACGACCTGCTCGCCGTGGCCCGCTGCGCGGAGGACGCCGGCTACGGCGCCTTCTTCCGCTCCGACCACTACCTGAAGATGGGCTCGGTGAGCGGCGACCCCGGCCCGACGGACGCGTGGACCACCCTCGCCGGACTGGCCCGGGACACCCGGCGGATCCGGCTGGGCACGCTGATGACCGCCGCCACCTTCCGGCTGCCCGGCCCGCTGGCCATCACGGTGGCGCAGGTCGACCAGATGAGCGGCGGCCGGGTCGAGCTGGGCATCGGCACCGGCTGGTACGCCGAGGAGCACACCGCGTACGGGATCCCCTTCCCGTCGCTCGGGGAACGCTTCGACCGGCTGGAGGAGCAGCTCGCCGTCATCACCGGGCTCTGGGCGACGCCGCCGGGCAGGACGTTCGACTTCGCCGGCACGTACTACCCGGTCAGCGACTCGCCGGCCCTGCCGAAGCCGGTGCAGGACCCGCGCCCGCCGATCCTGCTCGGCGGCACGGGCCCGAAGCGGACGCCCCGGCTGGCCGCCCGCTACGCCGACGAGTTCAACCTGCCGTTCGCCTCGGTCGAGGACTCGGCCGCCCAGTTCGGGCGGGTCCGGGACGCCTGCGCGGAGGCGGGCCGGGACCCGGCCGAGCTGTGCTGGTCCAACGCGCTGGTGCTCTGCTGCGGCCGGGACGACGCCGAGGTGGCCCGGCGGGCGGCTGCCATCGGCCGGGAGCCCGACGAGCTGCGCGCCAACGGCCTGGCCGGCACCCCCGCCGAGGTCGTCGACAAGATCGGCCGGTACGCGAAGATCGGCAGCGAGCGGCTCTACCTCCAGGTGCTCGACCTGGCCGACCTGGACCACCTGGAGCTGGTCGCGGCCGAGGTGATGCCCCAGCTCTGAGCCGCGCGCCGGTCCGGGTGGCCGTCAGGCACGCGCGGCCGGCCGCCCGGCCCGGGGCGCCGGCCCGGGATGGGGCACCGGGTGCGGCGCGGGCGGGGGCGCGGGCGTCGGTCGGGGCCCGGGCGTCGTACCCCCCGGGTCCGCCCCGGCCGGCGGCGCCCCCGACGGGGCCGGTCCGGCACCGGTCGGGTCGATCTCCTCCCGCGAGGCGGACACGTCGCCCCGCGGGGCGGGGTCGCGGTAGCTGCTCATCGGCGTAGGGTTCCCCGACGACGGCGGTGGTAACCGTCGCCGACCGACGGGCACCCGTCCATGGGCGACGCACCCCGACCACGGCCACGGGCAGGGGGATCGACGTGGAACTCGACGGCGCCGGGGCGGCCCGGACGGACGGCCCGCCGCGCCCCCGGGGCGACGCCGTCCCGCCCGGCGGCACGACCGGGGCGGTGCCGGGCGCCAACTGGGCGGGCAACGTCCGCTACGCCGCCCGCCGGCGCCACCGGCCGTCGTCCCTCGACGAGCTGCGCCGGCTGGTGGCGGGCAGCGACCGCGTCCGGGCGGTCGGCACCGGGCACTCCTTCAACCGGCTGGGGGACACCGCCGGCGACCTGGTCTCGCTGGCCGGGATGCCCGCGACCGTCGCGCTGGACCCGGACCGCCGGACCGTCACCGTGCCGGCCGCCATGCGGTACGGGGACCTCGCCGCCCGGCTGCACGAGCGGGGGTACGCCCTGGCCAACCTCGCCTCCCTGCCGCACATCTCGGTGGGCGGGGCGGTCGCCACCGGCACCCACGGCTCGGGCGAGACGATCGGCAACCTGGCCACGTCCGTCGCCGGGCTGGAGTTGGTGACGGCCGACGGCGACCTGCTGACCGTCGACCGGGCGGCGGACGGGGACACGTTCGCCGGGATGGTCGTCTCGCTCGGCGCGCTCGGCGTGGTCACCCGGCTCACCCTCGACGTGGTGCCCGCGTACGACCTGTGCCAGTATGTCCGCCTCGGCCTGCCTCCGGAGGCGCTGGACGCGGCGTTCGCCTCCGCGTACAGCGTCAGCGTCTTCACCGACTTCCGGGGGCCGCGGCTGCGGGAGGTGTGGCTGAAGCAGCGCGCGGACGCCGCCCCACCCCCGGCGGACTGGCTGGGCACGACGGCGGCCGACGCGCCGCGACATCCGGTGCCCGGCATGCCGGCGGAGCACTGCACCCCACAGCTCGGCGTGCCCGGGCCGTGGCACGAGCGGCTGCCGCACTTCCGGCTCGGGTTCACCCCGAGCAGTGGCGACGAACTCCAGTCGGAGTACCACGTGCCGCGCGACGCGGGGGCGGCCGTGCTGGCCGCGTTGGCGCCGGTCGCGCACCTGATCGCGCCGGTGCTCCAGGTCTGCGAGCTGCGGGCGGTGGCGGCCGACGGGCTCTGGCTCAGCCCGAACCACGGGCGGGACAGCCTCGCCGTGCACTTCACCTGGATCGCCGACCCGGCGGCGGTGTTGCCGGTGGTGACGGCGGTGGAGGAGCGGCTCGCGCCGTTCGCGCCGCGCCCGCACTGGGGCAAGGTCTTCGGGCTCGCCCCGGCGGCGGTCGCCGCGGCCTGGCCCCGGTACGCCGACTTCTTCGACCTGGTGCGCCGGCTCGACCCGGATGGCACGTTCCGCACCGACCTGCTGGACCGCTACCTCCCCCGGGACTAGCGGCCGGGACGGCCGGCCATCTGCTCGCGCAGGCTGCCGCGCTGCACCGCCCGGCTGATGTCGCTCGGCGAGACGATCCCGACCAGCCGGCCGTCGGTCACCACCAGCGCCCGCCCGTCGGCGCACTCGCTGAGCCGGGGCAGCAGGTCGTTGAGCGGCTCCTCCGGCCGCGCCAGCACCAGCTCGTCGGCGCGGCAGGCCACCTCGGCCAGCGTGGTGGCATCCCGGCGGTCCGCCGGGATGCCGCGGACCCGGTCGAGGGTGACCAGGCCGACGGGCCGGTCGTCCTCGGTCAGCGGCAGCGCCGTGTGCCGGTACGCGAAGAGGTAGTGGTCGACGAAGTCGGCCACGGTCATCTGCCCTGAGGCGGTCTGCGGCTGCGGCGTCATCACGTCGGCCACGTGTACCCCCCGCAGCGCGCTGCCCATCCGGGCCTGCCGCTCCTCCATGCCGGCGGCGCCGATCAGGAACCAGCCGATCAGGGCCAGCCACAGCCCGCCGAAGCCGACCCCGGCCAGGAACTGCCACAGCCCCAGGCCGATCAGCAGCGCGCCGAGCACCCAGCCGGCCCGGGCGGCGACGACCGACGCCTTCGTCCGGTCGCCGGTCGCCTTCCAGACCGCCGCGCGCAGCAGCCGCCCGCCGTCCAGCGGGGCGGCGGGGAGCACGTTGAAGACCGCCAGCAGCACGTTGATGCCGGCCAGCCACGCCAGCGCGCCGAGCGGCAGCCCGTCGACCCCGGCCAGGGCGAGCACCACCGCGATCGCGCCGAAGAAGAGCCCGATCAGGAGGCTCACCAGCGGGCCGACGCCGGAGATGCGCAGCTCCGCGCCCGGGTTGGGGGCCTCGCCGCGTAGCTCGGCCACCCCGCCGAAGAGCCACAGCGTGATGCTGCCGACCTCCAGCCCGTTGCGCTTGGCGACGATCGCGTGGGAGACCTCGTGGGCGAGCAGGCCGAGGAAGAAGACGACCGCCGCGGCGAGCCCCGCGAGGACGTACGCGATCACGGGCTGGTCCGGGTACGCCCGGGGGAACTGGTTGGCCGACAGCGCCCAGGCGATCAGCACGAAGATGACCAGGACGCTCCAGTTGACCCCGACCGGCACGCCCGCGATCCGGCCGAGCCGGAAACTCGCCCTCATGTTTCGGTCATACCCCCGAAGGCTGCTCCCATGCCACGCCGGTGGGTGTCCTGTCGCCGCGGAGCACATCAGCGCCGGCTCCTGGATGGCGTACGTCGTCATGCCGACACTCGACCGGACATGAACGTGGCGGCCTCGTCGGGGATAGTGGCGAGGTGGCGAGCATGACCGTGGAGGCCGACGCGTACCTCTGGCTGGAAGATCTTGATGGCGCAGACGCCGCACGGTGGGTGCGGGACCGCAACGCGGAGACCCTCGCCGCGCTGACCGGCGGCGAGGCGTTCGCCGCCCTGCGGGCCGAACTCCGGCAGGTCCTCGACGCCGAGGAACGGATTCCCTATCCCGGGTGGCGTGGGGACGGCCTCTGCTACAACTTCTGGCGGGACGCGACGCATCCGCGTGGGGTTTGGCGGCGGACGACCCTCGACCAGTACCGCCGGCCCGAGCCGGAGTGGGAGGTGCTGCTCGACGTCGACGCGCTGGCCGCCGAGGAGGGCGAGAACTGGGTCTGGAGCGGGGCGACGGTCCTGCGGCCCGGCTTCCGGCGCGGCCTGGTCGGCCTGTCCCGGGGTGGCGCCGACGCCGTCGTGGTGCGCGAGTTCGACCTGGCCCGCCGTGCCTTCGTCGAGGACGGTTTCACGCTGCCCGAGGCCAAGAGCGACGTCTGCTGGATCGACGCGGACCACGTCTACGTCGGCACCGACTTCGGGCCCGGTTCGCTGACCGCCTCCGGCCACCCACGCACCGTCCGACGGTGGCGGCGGGGCACGCCGCTGAGCGAGGCCGAGGTCGTCTACGAGGGCTCCGCGGACGACGTCGCCGTGTACGCCTCGCACGACCCGACGCCCGGGTTCGAGCGCGACTTCGTGGGCCGCATCCTGGACTTCTACCGCACGGAGAACTACCTGCTGACAGCGGCCGGCGAGCGGATCCGGATCCCCGTGCCGGAGGACGCCCAGTGGGACGTACGCCGGGAGTGGCTGCTGATCCGGCTGCGCTCGCCGTGGACCGTCGGCGGGGTGACCCATCCCGCGGGCACCCTGCTGGCGGCCCGGTTCGACGCGTTCCTCGCCGGGGAACGGGAGATGGCGGTGCTCTTCCGGCCGGACGACCGCACGGCGCTGAGCCACCACTTCTGGACCCGGAACCATCTGATCCTGGCCATCCTCGCCGACGTGAGGAGCCGGCTGGAGGTGCTGACGCCCGGCGGGACGGGATGGCGGCGGGAGCCGCTGGCGGGGGTGCCGGAGTTCGACCACAGCGCGATCGTGGACACCGACCCGGACCACGGCGACGCCTACCTGCTCGCCTCGGAAGGGTTCCTCCAACCGGCGACGCTGCGGCTCGGCCACGTCGGCGGCCGGGTGGAGACCCTCAAGCGGGAGCCGGCGTCCTTCGACGCGGACGGCCTGGTGGTACGCCAGTTCTTCGCCACCTCGGCCGACGGCACGCGGGTGCCGTACTTCGTGGTGGGCGACCCGCAGGCGCCCGCCGGGCCGACGCTGCTCACCGGGTACGGCGGGTATGAGATCTCCCAGACCCCGCACTACAGCGGGATCGTCGGCCGGGGATGGCTGGCCCGGGGCGGCACCTACGTCGTGGCGAACATCCGGGGCGGCGGGGAGTACGGCCCGCGGTGGCACCGCGCCGCGCTGCGGGAGAACCGGCCCCGGGCGTACGAGGACTTCGCGGCGGTGGCGGCCGAGCTGGTGACCCGCGGGATCACCACGCCGGCGCAGCTCGGCATCGAGGGCGGCAGCAACGGTGGGCTGCTCATGGGGGTGATGCTGACCCGCTATCCGTCGCTCTTCGGCGCGGTCGTCGCGAGCGTGCCGGTGCTGGACATGCGGCGCTACCACCGGCTGCTGGCCGGCGCCTCGTGGATGGCTGAGTACGGCGACCCGGACCAGGAGGAGGACTGGGCCTATCTGCGGCAGTACTCGCCGTACCACAACGTCCGCGGCGGGACGGCGTATCCGCCGGTCCTTCTCATCACCTCGACCCGCGACGACCGGGTGCATCCCGGGCACGCCCGCAAGATGGCGGCCCGGCTGCGCGAGCAGGGCCACGACGTGTCCTACTACGAGAACGTCGAAGGCGGGCACGGCACGGCGTCGAACAACGAGCAGCGTGCCTTCATCTGGGCGCTGACGTGTGAGTTCCTGTGGCGGAAGCTGGCCGGGCAGCCGCGCCGGCCCCTGCCGCGCCAGCTTCCGCCGGTCGACGCGTGGGCGGGCGGGCCGGCCGGAGAATCCGGCGCCGACAGCCCGCAGACGCGGATCAGCGGCGGCCCCGCTGATCCGGGGTTCGAAGGATAGGGAAACGACCGATTACGCGGCGCGCGCCAGCGCCTAGCGTCGCGGCATGACGCTTCGATCGTTCCCGGCCGCGCCGGTGCCGGGGCGCGGTGGCACCAGGGCGTGGGTCGTGCTCGCGACGGTCTGCTGCCTGGCGCTCGTCGCCTGCTCGTCCACCCCGAGGGGCACCTCGACCTCGGGGGAGACGCCCGAGTTGACGGCCCGCTACGGCCAGTCCCCGGCGAAGGATCCGTCCGGGTTCACGTACCAGCCGGACGTGGTCGTGGTCGACGGCGGCGCGGCGGCCGTCCGGTCGGTGAGCGGCGACGGGTTGGTCTGGACGATCGACGGCGGCGTGCGCGGCCTGGGCGACCTCGACGTGGGCGAGGTCATGTTCCTGACCTCGCGGGCGGTCGGCCGGGTCGCGGCGAAGGAGCGGGTCGGCGGCGACGTCGCGGTCACGCTCGTGCCGGTGCAGCCGCAGGAGGTCATCCGCGACGGCCGGATCAAGGTCGACGCCGCGATCGACGTCGCGGACATCGGCACCGACAGCATCGGCATCCAGGAGATCCCGGACCTGCCCGGGACCGTCACGACCCCGGATCGGGCCGACACGGACCTGCGACCGGTCAGCATGCGCGACCGGGGTGCGCGGCGGTCGACGACCGTGTTCGCCACGGCCGGCGGCGCGGGCGTCGTCCGCGAGCCGGGCCTCCGCGCGGGAGCCCCGGCGCGCCGGCCCGCCGCCGTGACGGTGCCGCAGCAGCCGGTCGGGAAGATCGCCGGGTCGGACCAGAAGCTGCCGTCGCCGGCCAAGGAGAAGCTGGACGTCACCCTCAACGACTGGGGTGTGACGACGGCGCTCGACGCCAAGGGGCTGACCGTCTCGGTGTACCGCAAGGAAGGCAGTCACCTGAAGTTCGGCGCCGACATCACCCTCGGCTTCAAGACGCTGCGGCTGGCCACGGACGTCGCCCTGACCGCCGGCACCATCGCCGCGAACCCGGGCGCCGTCCTGCACGGCCTCGAATCGCTGGAGGTCAAGCTCCAGGCCGGGCTCGGCGGCGGCACGGACAGCAACTCCAAGGTGAAACTCGAGGTGCCGGCCGAGATCTTCAACAAACCGATCATGGTCAACGGCCTCCCGATGGTGCTGGTCGGCAAGGTGAAGCTGGTCATCGAGACGGCGCTGACCGGGAAGAACTCGACGCTCACCGCGTCCGGCAAGTGGGGGCTGGTGGGAGCGCTCGGCATGCAGTCGGGCACGCCGCTGGTGCCCACGTTCAACGTCATCACGAGCATGATGGACTCGATCAGCGGCATCACGCTCGGCCCGAGCGGGCTCGTGATCGCGCCGGAGTTCAAGTTCTCGCTGGGCTTCGGGGTGCCCGGGGCCTCCGCCGGCCCGTACGCGAAGTTCCGGTTCGCGGCGGGGGTGACCAACGGCTCGGCGTTCGGCGCTCCGCTGGCCCGGTGCACCCGGGTCGACCTGGTCATCAAGGGCGGCTTCGGCATGGGCATCAACATCGACGGGGAGTTGGGGAAACTCATCGGCGACCGCCTTCCGGGCCGGCCGAAGTTCAAGGCCGACCTGGAGAGCGAGTTCCTGTGGGACATCGTGAAACGCTCGCAGACCATCCCCGACGTGCCGCTGTGCACGGCCGGCGGCTGACGCCACCCTGCTCAACAGCCGACGGCCCCGGTCCGGCAGCAGTGCCGGCTCGACGCCGTCAGGCGGTCGGGGGTGGCACGGGCAGTTCGTCGACCACCACCACCTCGGTGCCGGGGCGCACCTCGGCCAGCAGTTTCCGCTGCCCGCTCTTCGTCAGCCGGATGCAGCCGTTGGTGGTCTTCATGCCCAGCTCGCCGTCGTGGTACCAGCTGTGTATGCCGATGTGCGCCCCGCGCAGGCTGGCCGGCACCGACTCCGGGTCGTCGGGCACCGCGCCGAGGGCGAAGATGTCCACGCCCCCGTACACGTCCTGCGGCGGCGGGGTGCGGCCGAGGATGAAGGTCCGGCCCAGCGGGGTCTCCTGGCCGCGCTGGCCGAGGCTGACCTCCCAGGACTGGACGGCCTGGCCGGCGCGGTACCAGGTCAGCCGGTGCGGCTTGCGCTCGATCACGATCTGGTCGCGCAGCGGCACGGTGGTGAAGCCGCCGGGCGGCAGCCAGGCGAGGGTGCGGTTGGCAGAGGGGAGCAGCACGGCCGTCCAGCCGGCGCGCCGCTGGGCGATCGGCATGGTCAGCTCGACGCCGTTGATGGTGGGGGCGAGGAAGGCCAGCGGCCGACCGCCGGGGGCGGTGTAGGCGGCGATCTCGCGGGTCGGGTGCAGGCCCTCGGCCAGCGGCGCGGTGTCCAGGGTGTCCGGGTCGGCCGGGAATCCGGTGGGTGCCGGGCCGTAGTCGACCACCGGCAGGTCGTCGGGCGCGGGCGCGGCGACGGGCACCCGCTCCGGCGTCGGGGACGCGCTGCTCGGCGCGGCGGCGGTCGGCGTGGGCGGCGCGACGACCGGAGGCGCGGAGGGCGTGCGGTCGGGGGTCAGTGCCCAGCCCGTGGCCCCGGCGGCCGCCAGCAGCAGGGGTACGCCCACGGCGACGGCCAGCAGGCCCGCCCGCCGACGGATCATTCGGTCAAAACGCACAAAGTCACTGTAATGGGTGGAGAGCGACGAAGCCCCCGCCCTGGCCGGAAAGTCGACCGGGGACGGGGGCCGTCGGTGGGGTGGCGGGTCAGCCGAGCCGGGCGCCGACGTGGATGGCGACCGCGTCGTGGGCGGGTACGTCCGCGGCGAACCAGCCGTTGCCGTCCACAGTGATCACCGGCCCGCTGCACGTGCCGTTGGCGAAGGTGCCGTGGATGACGTCGCAGTAGCGGCCGGCCGGCAGCCCGGCGTGGTAGGACCGGCCGGTGATCGCGTGGTCCTCGTCGTTGACCGTCAGATAGCCCTTGCCGGCGCGGCTGAAGGCGATGTGGTTGTTGCCGTTGTCGTACCAGTTGGCGACGCCGGCGCCCTCGGTGGCGTTGCGGAAGCCGACCATGTTGGCGATCACCGGCCAGCGGTGCTCGCACTCCCAGCCGGAGTAGCAGGTGGTGTCCAGGGTCCGGCCCGAGCCGTCCGAGGGCGGGCCCTGGTCGCGCTGGCTGAACGTGTAGCTCGACATGACCGTCGGGGAGCCGTACGGCCAGCCGAGCATGAACGCGTTGGCCAGCGCGTAGATGCCCCGGTCGCGGTAGGTCAGCACGCCGCCCACGTCGCGCTGGGTGTCGTGGTTGTCCACGAAGACCGCCGCCGAGCCGCTGGGCAGGTGCCCCCAGCCCTCACCGAAGTTGCGCAGGTAGGCGAGCTTCTCGGAACGGAAGACCCGGGCCAGGTCCTTGCCGTAGCGGAACTCGTGCACGTCGCCGTTGCCGGTGTACTCACCCGGCTGGATCGGCTCGCCGGCCCCGTGGATGACCTCCTGCACCAGGTACGCCGGGCGGGACAGCTTGCCCTTGATGGCGGCGATGTCGGCGGCCGGCATGTGCTTGCTGGCGTCCATCCGGAAGCCGTCGACGCCGAGCGAGAGCAGGTCGTTGAGGTAGCCGGCGATCCGCGTCCGGACGTAGTCCGACTCGGTCTTCAGGTCGGCGAGGTTGACCAGCTCGCAGTTCTGCACCTCCCACCGGTCGTTGTAGTTGGCGATGTCGTCGCCGCCGTTGCGACCGCAGTGGTGGAAGTCCTGAGTCTGGTAGATGCCGGGGTAGTCGTAGTGGCCGTACGACGAGCCGGCCCACCCGGTGCCGCCGTTGTCCTGCCCGGACATGTGGTTGACCACCGCGTCCACGATCACCTTCACCCCGGCGGCGTGGCAGGCGTCGACCATCGACTTGAACTGGGCGCGGGTGCCCTTGCGGGACTCGATCCGGTAGCTGACCGGCTGGTAGGCCAGCCACCACTGCGAGCCCCGGACGTGTTCCTGGGGCGGGGAGACCTGGACCCAGCCGTAGCCCTTGGGGCCGAGGGTGGTTCCGCACTCGGTCGCCACCGAGGCCCAGTTCCACTCGAAGAGGTTGGCGATGACCTTCTTGCTGCCGGCCGGGGCCGCGGCGGCCGGGGGCGCCGTCGCGGCGGCGGGGACGATCAGGCCCGCGATCACGCCGAGGGCGACGATCGCCGACAGACGTCGACGTCTCTGCATCGGAGGACTCCTGACGGGGTGCGGGGGCGGGGCGGCCGCGGGCCGGGGGGAGGGCCCGATGCTGCCGGGAAGTTGCAGCCCGGTCTGAAAGTTTCCGAAAGATTACAAGCGCGTTGCAGTGACTGTCAACGCATGGACATGCATCACTGCGGTGAAGTGAAGGGCAGCCGCGTCGTCCGTGCGGGCGGCGCCGCGGCTCGCCACGGCCGAGTCGCCCCCGCCGGCGGAAGACGCGAGGCGGGGGCGAGGGCCGAAGGTCAGCGGGTCGGGGTGAGGCGGTCGGTGCCCAACCGGTCGCGGAGCACCTCGGGCACCAGCACCGAGCCGTCGGGCTGCTGGAACTGCTCCAGGATGGCCGGGAACAGGCGGCTGGTGGCCAGCGCCGACCCGTTGAGGGTGTGCACGAAGCGGGTCTGCTTGCCGCCCGGCTCCCGGTAGCGGATGGCCGCCCGGCGGGCCTGGTAGTCGCCGCCCCAGGAGACCGACGAGACCTCCTTGTACTTGCCCGTGCTCGGCATCCACACCTCGATGTCGAGGGTCTTCCTCATCGCGGCGCTGGCGTCGCCGGCCGACAGCAGGGTGCGCTGGTAGTGCAGGCCCAGCGCCTCGACCAGGCTCTCCGCGTGGCGGACCATCGCCTCCAGCGCGGCGTCGGCCTGTTCGGGCAGGGTGAACTGGAAGATCTCCACCTTGTTGAACTGGTGGCCCCGCACCGTGCCGCGCTCGTCCGAGTGCGAGCCGGCCGCCTCGCGCCGGTAGCACGGGGTGTAGGCGAACACCTTCAGCGGCAGCTTCGCGGTGTCCAGGATCTCGTCCTGGAACGCCCCGAGGATCGCGGTCTCCGCCGTGGGCAGCAGGAACTGCCCGCGCGGCGCGGACTGCCGGTCCAGGTGGTAGACGTCGTCGTAGAACTTGGGGAACTGGCCGGCGGCGAAGCCGGCGGTGTCCAGCAGCAGGTGCGGCGGGAGCAGGAACTCGTAGCCGGCCTCGATGTTCCGCTCGATCAACCAGTTGACCAGCGCCCACTCCAGCCGGGCGCCCAGGCCCGTGTACATCCAGAAGCCGGAGCCGCCGAGCTTCACGCCGCGCTCGTGGTCGACCAGACCCAGCGCGCGGCTCAGCTCCACGTGGTCGCGGACCTTCTCGATGGCCGGCGGCGCACCGAAGGTCTTGACGACCCGGTTCGCCTCCTTGCCGCCGCCGACCACGTCGTCGGCCGGGAGGTTGGGCAGCTCGCTCATCCGGTCACGCAGCCGGGTCTGCACCTCGTCGAGCTGACTCTCCAGCTCGGCGAGCTGCTTGCGCTCGGCCTCCGGGGCGGTCACCTGCGGCTCGGTGCCGGCCCGCTTCGCCTGCGCGTACGCGCGCGCCTCGGCCTTGCGGCGCTGCCGCTCGGCGTCGATCCCACTGATCAGGGCACGGCGTTCTTGGTCGAGCCGCTGGATCTCGTCCAGGGCGCGGGTGACCTCGGCGGGATCCAGTCGCTTCGCCAGCGCGGTCTCCACCGCCTCGCGATCCTTCCGGATCAACTCCATGTCGAGCATGCTGCTCCGTACGCCTCCGTCCGGACGTCAGGTGGACCCACCGATGCTACCGTCGCGGCCCGGTCGCGCCCCGGGCCGGGCCGGACACCGTCCGCCGCCGTCGGCGAGGAGGGGTCAGAGCCGGATCGGCATCAGGATGGAGAAGGCGTCGGCGTCGTCGGGGCGGCGGACGGCCAGCGGCGCGATCGGGCCGTCCAGCTCCAGCAGCAACTGCCCCGGGCCGGCGGCGTCGAGGGCCTGGAGCAGGTAGTCGCCGTTGACGCCGACCCGGAACGCGTCCTCCGCCCCGGCCAGCTCGTCCGCCCCGAGCAGCCGCACCCCGCCCCGGCCGTCCGGCCCGAGCACGGTCACGGCGAGCGGGTCGCCGTCGTGCCGCCGGCTGACGACGGGGGCGTCGGCGCTGGTCAGGGCCGACCGCAGGGCGGCGGCGTCGACCGTCAGCCGGTGCGCCGGCCCGTCGCCGGGGGCGGCGCGCAGCAGGCGGGCGTAGTCCGGGAAGTCGTACGGCAGGACGGCGGCGTCGACCGTACGGCCGGCGACGGAGACCGAGATCGTGCCGCCGGCCACG
The DNA here is from genome assembly GCF_040679695.1 of Micromonospora sp. NPDC052213. Lineage (NCBI taxonomy): Bacteria > Bacillati > Actinomycetota > Actinomycetes > Micromonosporales > Micromonosporaceae > Micromonospora > Micromonospora sp. NPDC052213. Next base: position 21,067 of record NZ_JBFAVI010000055.1, on the reverse strand, counting down.
GTCAGGTGTGCCTCGGGGGTGCTCCCCGCGCCCGTGTCGAGCAGGGCCCGCGCCTCGTCGACGAAGGCGACGGGGGCGAGCACCCGCGCCGGCGGCCCGTCGACCCGGCCGGCCGCCCGGGCCAGGGCCATCCGGTGCCGGTCGGTCGCCACCAGCCGTACGCCGTCGCCGTCGGCGTCGAACAGCACGCCGGTCAGCACCGGCAGGTCGGGGTCGGTGCCGACCGCGAAGCGGACCGCGTCCACGGCGGCGGCCAGGTCGACCCGGGACAGGACGAGGCGGGTGGTCATCGGGCGCTCCTCGGGATCGATCAGCGTACGGATCCGGGAGAGTTCGCGGCGGGCGTCGGCGAGGCCGTCCTCCAGGCGGCGCAGGTGCGCGTCCAGCAGGCGGTGCACCTCGGCGGGCGCGGACCGCAGCGCGGCGGCGATCTCGGCCACCGGCATGCCGACCCGGCGCAGCCCGGCCACCAGCCGGGCGGGCGCCACCTGGTCGCCGGTGTACCAGCGGTAGCCGGTGACCGGGTCGACCAGGGCCGGGGTCAGCACCCCGGCCGAGTCGTAGAACCGCAGGGCGCTCACGGTCAGCCCGCTGGCCCGGGCCAGCTCGCCGATGCTGTGCAGGTCGCTCTCCACGGCGGTGATCCTGTCGTCTCAACCTGGTCGAGGGTCAAGCCACCGACCGCCCGGGCCGCCGGTCGTGTCCGGCCTCGTCGCCGGTCACGTCGGTCGGTCGGGGCCCACGGGTCAGCGGGGCTCGTCGAGCACCCGGAACGTCATCCCGGCCCGCACCAGCCGGTCCAGCAGCGCGTCGCCCATCGCGGTCACCGGCGTGACCTGGCCCGAGGCCGCCGGCAGGTCGTCGGTGGCCAGGCAGAGCGCGGACTCGGCGAGCATCTTCGCCGTCTCGTCGTACCCGGGGTCGCCGCCGGCCACCTCGGTCAGCACGCGCCGGCCGCCGCCGGTGCCGACGAACCGGACCCGGAACCAGGACTTCGCCCGCTGCTGCGGCGTCGGCCCCTGCCCGGCGGCGAGCCGGCCGAGCAGCCAGCGCCGGGCCGGCGGCAGCTGCACCAGGCCGACCAGGCCGCCCAGCCCGACCGCGCCCGCCAGCACGGTGGGCAGCCGCTTCACGGCGGCGAAGTGCCGGTAGCGGAAGTCCGGGCCGTACTCGGGGCGGGCGGCGGCGGAGCGGCGTACCACCTGCGGGTCGATGGTCGGCAGCGGCACCGTCCACATGCCCAGCTTCCTGTCGCGGGCGATCCGCCCGGGCACCGCGCGCGCCCGCCGCCCCGTCGGACGCGGCTCGACCTGCCGGCGCTCGCGCGCCGCCCGGGACGTCTCGGCCCGCCGGGAGAAGGCGAGCAGCGCCGAGTGGTACGTGCCGGCGGAGAACCGCCCGCCCGCCCGGACGAAGCCGTCGACGGTGATCGGCACGCCGGCCGGCAGGTGCTTGAGCGTGAACCAGACGCCCAGGTCGTGCGGGACCGAGTCGAAGCCGCAGGCGTGCACCAGCCGCGCCCCGGTGCGCACCGCCTCGTCGTGGTGGCGCACGTACATCAGGTCGACGAACTCCGGTTCGCCGGTGATGTCCAGGTAGTCGGTGCCGGCGCGGGCGCAGGCGGCGACGAGCGGCTCCCCGTGGCGGACGTACGGGCCGACGGTGGTGGCCACCACCCGGGCGCTCTCGGCCACCGCCCGCAGCGAGGCGGCATCGGTGACGTCCGCGGTGAGCAGGGGCAGCCCGGCCAGTGCCGGGTCGATCGCGGCCAGCCGGTCCCGGACGGCGGCGAGCTTGCCGGGGTTGCGCCCGGCGAGGGCCCAGCGCAACCCGGGCGGGACGTGGCGGGCGAGGTACTCGGCGGTCAGCCCGCCCGTGAAGCCGGTGGCCCCGAACAGGACGACGTCGTACGCCCGCTGCTCACGCATCCGTCGAGTCTGCCACCCACGACGCCGGGCGGTCGACGGCGGAGCGGTCCGCGCGGAGCACCTCGCCGGTCTCGGCGAGCTGCTTGACCTCCCGCAGCGCCTGGCGGATCAGCAGCCCCGGATCGTCGCCGACGAGGTGGGCGGCGAGTCCGGTGGGGGTCGCGCCGGCCAGCGGCCGCGCGGCCAGTTCCGTGCCCCGGCAGCCGGGCGCCGGGCGCAGCTCCACCTGCACCGCGCCGCCGAGCCGGCGCAGGGGCTCCGGCCAGCGCCCGCCGGGCAGCACCTCGCCGGGCGCGCGGTCGACGGTCACCACCTGCCAGCGCGCGGGCCGCGGCTCGGCCCCGGCCGCCCGCGGCCAGGCCCGTCCCTGCCGGCGTACGGCCAGCGCCCGCAGCACCGCCGCCCCGGCCGTCGTGGCGAGGGCGAGCCCGGCCCCGGCCATCCCCGCGACGCGTCCCACCGGTCCCTCCGTCCCCGCGCGTCCACCTCGGTGTCCTCCGCCCCACCGGCCCCGTAGCGCGCTCGGGCGCGGCCGGTCGCCCGCGTGCCACCAGGGTCGCCGCGGCCCGGGTGACGCAGGCTCCCCCCGAAGGGGTGAACCGGGCCCGGCCGGGTAACCGCCCGCCGCATGGCCTGGGGAGTGGACGCGTCCGTGGGGGTGGGGCCGGATGCCGGAGCACGTACGGGACACCGGGGTCGTCGCGGTCGCGGGCGGGCCGGCGGGGGCGCCGCTGCTGGCGTCCCGGCTGAGCCCGGCCGCGCCGCCGGAGCCGCTGCTGCTGCGGCCCCGGCTGCTGCGGGCGCTGGACGCGGGGACGGCCGGCCCGGTCACCCTGGTCTGCGCCCCGGCGGGGTGGGGCAAGACGACGCTGCTCGCCTCCTGGTTCCGGGCTGCGAGGGAGGCCGGGAGCCACCCGGGCCGGACGGGGGAGGGGCCGGTGACGGCCGCGGCCGAGGGCGCCCGGGACACGGCGGCGGCCGGCGCGAGCCCCGGCGACTTCGGCGCGGCGGCGGACGCCCCGGCAGGTCCCGCCCGGCCGTTGCCGGCGTGGGTGTCGGTGGAGGCCGGCGACGACGGGGACCGGCTCTGGTCCTACCTGGCGGCGGCGCTGCGCGCGGCCGCCGATCCCGCCGACGACGCGCCGGGCCCGCCCGTGCCCGACCGCTCGCCCCGCCCCGACCAGCTGGAGGTGCTGGCCGCGGCCCTCGCCGCCCGGGAACGGCCGGTGCTGCTGGTCCTGGACGACCTGCACCGGATCACCGACCCGGCGGCGCTGACCGGGCTGGACTTCCTGCTGCGCCACGCCGAGCAGCGGCTGCGGCTGGTGGTCGGCGCGCGGGGCGGGCTGCCGCTGGCCGTGCACCGGCTGCGGCTGGCCGGGGAGCTGACCGAGATCGGCCCGGAGGAGCTGGCCTTCACCGACGACGAGGTCGCCGACCTGCTGACCGCGCACGGGGTGACGCTGCCGGTGGCCGGGGTGCGTCGGCTGCGGGAGCGGACCGGCGGCTGGCCGGCCGCGCTGCGGTTCGCGTCGCTGGCGCTGCGCGGGCAGCCCGACCCGGCCCGCTGGGCCGAGCAGTTCGGTGGCGACCAGCCGGATGTCGCCGGCTACCTGCGCGAGGAGGTGCTGGCCGGGCTGGCCCCGGAGGCCCGGGACGTGCTGCGGCGTTCCGCCGTGGCCGACGCGGTCTGCGCCGGGCTCGTCGACGCGCTCACCGGGCGGGCCGACGGCGAGCAGGCGCTGGCGAGCCTGGCGGGCGACGGCGGGCTGCTCCGGCGTGACGACAGCCGCCCGCCCTGGTACCGCTGCCACCCGCTGCTGGCCGACGTGCTGCGGGCCGAGCTGGGCCGGTTGCCCGCCGACGAGCTGCGCGACCTGCACCTGCGGGCGGCCGGCTGGTACGCCGACAACGGGCGGCCCGTCGACGGGCTGCGGCACGCGCTGGCCGGCGGGGACTGGGACCGGGCCACCGAGCTGTTCGTCACCCGCTGGCCGGAGCTGGTCCCGTACGACCGGGACGAGCCCGGGGGACCGGCGCCCGCGCCCCCGCCGCCGGAGGCCGTACGACGCGACCCGGAGCTGGCGCTCGCCTGCGCCGCCGAGCGCGCCGGGGCCGGGGACGCGACCGCCGCCACCGGGCACCTGCGCGCCGCCGTGGACGCCGCCCGGTCGCTGCCGGCGCCGCGCCGGGACCGGTTCCGTCGGCTGGTCGCCGCGCTGGAGGTCACCCTGGCCCGGCTGACCGGCGACCCCGAGGCGGTACGCGCCGCCGCCGCCCGGCTGCTCGCCCGCCGCCCCGCGCCGGACTCGACGGTTCCGATCTCGCCACCGGCGACCGGCGCCCCCGCGGCGGACGCGTCCCCGGCCGGCGTGCCGACAACGGGCGGGCCCGTCGGCGGCCCGGCCGGCGTGCCCGCGACGGGCGGGCCGACCGGTGTGTCCCCGACGGGCCCGGAGCGGCTGGAAACCTCCGCCTGGCCGCTCGCCCCGGCGCCCGCACTGCCGGTCGAGCCACGCGGCGACGCCGCCGAGGACGCCGACGTGCGTGCCGTCGCCGGCACCGCGCTCGGGCTGGCCGACCTGGCCGACGGCGACCTGGCCGCCGCCGGGCCCGCCTTCGCCCGGGCGCTGGCGGCGGCCCGGGACGCGGGGCGGCCGCGTACCGAGCTGGTGTGCGCCAGCCGGGCGGCGCTCCTGCACGCCGTGCGGGGCGAGCTGCGGACCGCCGAGGCGCTGGCCCGGGACGCCCTGGCCATGCCGCCGTGCCAGGGCTGGTCGTGCCGGGAGGACTGCGCGCACGGGTACCTGGCGCTGGCCCTGGTCGCGCTGCACCGCGACCAACCCGAGGAGGCGGAGGCGCACCTGGCGCTGGCCGCGCCGGCCACGGGCGGGCCGACCGTGGCGGCGACGGCGGCGCTGTGTCGGGCGGGCCTGCTGCGGGACGCCGGCGACCTGCCCGGTGCGCACCGGGCGCTGGCCGAGGCCCGGGAGCGGCTGGCCGACCGGCCGCGGGCCGCCGAGCTGGCGTCCTGGCTGCTGGCCGCCGAGGCGGACCTGCGCGGGGCCCGGGGCGACCTGGACACGGCCCGGCACCTGCTCGCCGACCGGGTACGGGACGGGGCCGATCCGCCGCTCGCGATCGCGCTGGCCCGGGTGGAGCTGCGCGCCGGCGACCCGCGCGCCGCCGGGTACGCGCTGCCCGACTGGGAGGCGCCCGGATCGGCCGACTGGCCGCTGCCCGTACGCCTGGACGCGGCGGTGCTGGACGCGGTGCTGGCGCGGCGGGCGGGCGACGACCGGCGGGCCGGACGGGTGCTGGAGCGGGCCCTCGACCTGGCCGGCCCGGAGGGGTTCCGGCGGGTGTTCACCCGCGCCGAACCCGGGGTCCGGGACCTGCTCGCCGCCCACCTCGACGCGGGCACCGCCCACTGGCCGACCGTCAGCGACCTGGTCCGGGGCGTCGACACGCCGGCCGACGGGGCTTCGGCGGACCAGCGCGCGGCGGCGCTGGACGAGCCGCTGACGGAGCGGGAGCTGACCATCCTGCGCTATCTGCAGAGCATCCTGTCCAACGTGGAGATCGCCGCCGAGTTGTCCCTGTCGGTCAACACGGTCAAGACCCACGTGCGCAACATCTACCGCAAGCTCGATGCCACCCGCCGCCGCGAAGCCGTCCGTCGCGCCCGCGACCTCCACCTGATCTGACCGTGTGGGTGGTCAGGGGGTGGCGGCGGCGTCGACCGCGGCCAGGAGGTCCGCGAGGTCGTAGCCGGCGTCGTGGCGGACCCCGTTGACGAACAGGGTCGGGCTGGCCTCGACGCCGCTGCGGATGCCGCCGACGAAGTCCCGCCGTACCCGGTCGCCGTGCGCCTGCCGCTCCACCTCCGCGTTGACCTCGTCGGCGGGCAGGCCGAGCTGCGCGACGCCGAGCGACAGGTGTACCGGGTCGAGCTGGTCCTGGTGCTCGTAGAGCCAGTCGTGCATCGCCCAGAACCGTCCCCGCCGCCCGGCCGCCTCGCTGGCCTCGGCGGCGTGCTCGGCGTACGGGTGCATGTTGGTGATCGGGAAGTGCCGGTACGCCAGCCGCACCGTCTCGGCCCGTTGCCGCAGCACCTCCCGCAGGTTCTGGTACGCGGCCCCGCAGAACCGGCACTGGAAGTCGCCGTACTCGACGATCGTCACCGGCGCGTCCATCGGTCCGCGGACGTGGTCGTGCTCGGTCACCGGGGTCCGCAGGCGGGCGGTGACCTGCAGTGGCGTGGTCATCCGGTCGTCACCCGCCGATCCGTGTCGAGGCGCTCCGGCGCGCTCAGCCGGTCGTCGTCCGCCCGCCCGAGGCGTGCGGCGCCGGGCCGGGTGGCCGGCGTGCGGGACCCGGGCGCGGCGCGCCCGGCTCGGGTCGACCCCTTCGGATCAGTCATGTCTCCCAGGCTGGCCCGGGGCGGGGTGAGGGCGGCTCACCCCGCCCGGGTGGTTCAACCCGCGCGCCCGTCGGGCCACGTCCGCCGGCCCGCACCGACAGGGATCGGGGCCGATCGGGGCACGGCGGCTCAGGCCAGCACGGGGGCGACCGCGATGTGGTTCTGCACCTCGCGGATGCCCGGGGCGCACCAGGCGGTGCGTTCCACCTCCGCCCGTTCCGGCATCGAGTGGACCAGCCCGCCGAGCACCACCGTGTCGCCGTGCACCCGGACGGTGATCCGTTCCGCCTCGGTGGCCCGGTTGCGGGCCAGCGCGTCGACGATCCGGGCGGCCAGGGCGTGCCCGTCCGGCCGGGTCTCGGGGCGGACGGTGATGCCGTTGCTGACCCCGCGTACGCCGGTCAGCCGGGCCACCGCCCGTTCGGCGGCGCGGCGCTGGTACTCCCAGTCCACCTCGCCGTGCAGCGTCACCCAGCCCTGCGAGACCGTCACGTCGAGTTGCTCCAGCGGGACGAAGGCGTCCCACTCCAGCGCGTGCCCCGCCGCTGCGGCGATGTCCGGGTCGGCGCGTTCGGCGCCGGTGCCGATCCGCACCGCGAGGTCGTTGGCGACCGCCCGGACGCGGGCAACCCGGTGCGCCGCCCGTTCGGCGGCCCACTTCTTGGCGTAGCTGTCGACCCGACCGGTCAGCGTGACCACGCCCTCGGAGACGGTCACGCCGATCTCGTGTGGTCGCACCCGGGGTTCCCAGGTCAGCTCGTCGAGGACGGCGGACTGGATGTCCTGGTCGGTACGGGTGATCGTCTCGATGGCCATCTGTCACTCCTCACGGGATAGCTGCCTGTGCACACGGGCCCGCCGGGACCGATCCTGGCGCGGGCGGGGGTGAGCGGCCCTCACCCGACCCGGGTGGCTGTGCCCTGCCCGGGAGGTACGGCGCGGGCCCCGGCCGACCCTCAGGGGTCGACCGGGGCCCGCGGTGTGCCCGATGGGTCGGGGTGAGTCAGCCGTCGAGGCCGACGGGGGAGTTGGGACGGTCCACGTCGACGAACTCGATGTCGTCCGCCGCCCGGTCGTCCCGGCTGCCGGCGGCCCGCGCGGCGGTGCCGGCGGCCCAGCCGATCGCCGCGCCCACCAGCGCGGCGCCGATCAGCAGCGTCCAGGGCAGCGCGGGGCGGCGGCCGGCGAGCGCGTCGAAGGCCAGGGTGGCCCGGCGGCGCGCCTCGTCCGCCGCGGAGCCCACCAGGTCGCCGGCCTCGTCGGCGAGGCCGGAACCGCCGCGGCGGGCCGACCGGGCGGTGTCGCGGACGCTGTCGCCCGCGGAGCTGACCGCCGAGACCAGGTTCTGCCACGCCTGGTCCGCGATCCGCTCGGGCTTGCCGCGGCGATCCAGCAGATTGGTACCGAACATGGTGGGTTACCTCCTCGGGCCGAAGCCGGCGGCCACTTCGGACTTCGACGTCTCACCGGCGCGTCATGGTTCGCTCGTTCCGCCTGTGCCCAACCGGACGCCTCCGCAAACCCGCGGGGACGCGGGGGGAGCCCGGGCACCCGGCTCTGGCCCTCGCCGTGGTCAGCGGAGCGTGACCACCGCGGTCACGCCGCGCGCGAAGTCGTCGTCATCGTCGTCGTCATCGTCGCCACCGCCGAAGCCGCAGGCCAGCACGAGGGCCAGCAACGCGCCGACACCGGCCAGCGCGGCGAGTCTCCTGATCATCGATCGTCCTTCCGTCGTGGCGCCCGCTCTCCGGGCCGATCGTAGGTAGGACGGGCAACCCGGCGGGCGGAAGCGGGCCGGCCACGCCAGGAAGTTCGGGTGCCGGGCGGTGCCGGCGGGAGACGGCTACCCTGGGTCGGCGACGCGTCAGCGGCAGCTGATCGTTGGGTAAACAAGAAGTGAAAAGTCCGGATAAGGGCGACTTGGTGCGCCCTCATCCGCGAATTGCTCATCCCGAGGGGTGGCGACCGAGGCCGTCGGAGGAATACTCTCGGTCGCGGCCCGCGTACTGATGAGGCGCCCGTCGGACGGGCGAGTGGAGGTGCTCGCGTGAGCCTGTCGATCGTGAAGTCGGTTATGCCCGGTGGTGTCATCGAGATCGCCCCCCGGGGCGAGATCGACGTCGACACCGCATACGAGGTGCGCGAGGCGATCGCCGAGGTCCTGGCCAAGGGGCACCCCAGCCGGATCGAGCTCAACATGAGGCTCGTCACCTTCATCGACTCCGTCGGCATCAGCGCGATGGTCGCCGGCTTCCAGACCGCCGAGGTGAGCGGCGTCAAGCTCGTCGTCACCGAGCCGAGCCGGTTCGTGCACCGGCAGCTCTGGGTGACCGGCCTGCTCGGCCTCTTCGGCGCCCCCGAGCCCTACTACGCCGGCGCGCCCGCTCCCGAGGTCCTCCCCGGCGCCTGACCCGCCGGCAGGGTCCCGCCGGTGACCCGGTGGCGTCAGTCGTCGCCGAGGCTCGACAGATTGATGTCGGCTGCCTCGGTGACCGCGCGGATCGCCGTCCCGGAGGCGTAGCCGTCGGCCAGCAGGGCAGGTCGCTGCCCGGCTGCACCTGTCGACGACCGGCCGGGCGGGTCGACGGCCGGCATCCGCGCGGAGCGGCACACCGTTGCCAGCGCGCCGCCGGTGCGCGACGATCGGGCGACGGCGACGGTGGGGAGACGGCGTGATCAGGCGGGATTCCTTCAGCTACACCGTCCAGGCGCGCTGCTCGCTCGCCGACGCCGCGGGGTTGCTCGCGGACCCGGCCCGGCAGCAGGACCTGCACCCGCTGATCGTCCGGGTCCGCCGGGTGTCGCCCCGTCGCGGCGCGCGGGCCAGCTACCTCATCACCGACCGGCTGGCCGTCGGGCCGCTGCGCCTGCCGGTCACCTACCGGGCCGACGTCCTGGTCGACGGGCCGGACGAGATCGTCACCGTGGCCCGGCAGTGGCCGGCCACCACGGTGCGCAACCGGACCCTACTGCGGGCCGAGCCGGACGGCGTGGTCCGGATCGACGTCGAGATCACCCTTGCCGCGCCGGTTCCGCTCTTCGGCTACGCCTTCCGCCAGGCGCGCGCCGCCCACCTGGGGCTGGCTGCCCGGCTCGGCGTCGCCCTGGGCGGGCACCCGCCGGAGTCACCGCCCGGCTGAGCCGGGCATCGACGACACGGCGAGTCCCCCGGCCGTCGGCCGGGAGGTGGCGGCGGGAAGGCGGTCGGCTTCGCCGTCCAGGTCGCGCTGGCGGCGACGTGGCGGCGACGGACGCCCCGGTGACCCGCGAGCGGGTCACCGGGGCCGGGCGTCAGTAGACCGACAGGTGCACGTGGTTGGTGTGGTCGCTGGACGGGTCGCCGTTGGCCCCGCTGTACGACTTCCAGCCGCTGCTGGGCAGCCAGATCTGCCTGTACCAGATCACGTAGAGCACGGCGAGCCGGTCGGCGTTCTTGACGAAGTACGTCGCCAGGTTGTTGCCGTACGTCCTGTCGCCGCCGGTGGCGTCGCCGCCGAACCCGCTCTTCTGCGCCGCGAAGTCGCAGGCCCGGCCCTTGGGGTGCTCGCCGGAGCCGCCGGGGCGGTAGCAGGAGACGTAGCGGGTGAAGCCGGCCGCCTTGGCCTGGTTGAGCGCGTGCAGGGTGCGCGGGGTGATGCAGCCGTCGGCGGGGGTGGGGTCGTTGACGCTGCACGACTCGGACGGCCAGGACCCGTCGGAGTTGCGTGGGGCCGGCTTCGCCGTCGCGGTGGAGCTGCCGCCCGGCCCGCCGCCGCTTGCCTGCGACCGGTTGGCGACCGTCAGCGCCCGCTCCGCCTGCTCCTTGCGCTTGGCCATCACCGTGACCTGCTTGCGCTGTTCCCGGATCTCGCCGTCCAGGGCGAGCTTGGTGCGGGTGGCCTGGTCCCGGGTCTCCTGGAGCTCGCGGAGCGCCCGGTCCTCGTTGGCGGCCACCGCGTCGAGGGCGGCGGCCCGGTCCATGAAGCCGTCCGGCGAGCTGCTGTTGAGCAGGGCGGACGCCACCCCCAGCCGGCCGGTCCGGTAGGCCACTCCGGCGATCTCGCCGACCTTGTTGCTCCGCTCGGTCAGCTCGCTCTCGGTCGTCTTGAGCTGCGCGGCGAGCTGCTGCTGCCGCTTGACCGACGTGTCCAGCGCCCGCTTGGCGTCCAGGTAGCCCTTGCTGGCGGCTTCGAGCTGGGCCCGCAGGGCGGGCGTGCCGCCCTCCTGGTCCTGGCCGGGGGCCGCGGCGAGCAGGCCGGCCCGGGAGGCGGCCGCCGCGGGAGCGGTGGTGACCGGGGCGACCGCGGCGCCGAGGGCGAGCGTCACGGCGATCAGGGCCGCCAACCGGGCGGCGCGTCGTCGTACAGGTGCCATCACTGGCATACACGTGTCCTTCCGTCAGCCGCCGACCGGGTTAGCTGACGGGTTCGGGACGGAAGATCCCTACCGCTGACGCGGATGCACCCCACGAACATGGTTCCCCGGTTCGCCCCGCCGGGCGATTAGGCGGCGGCCACCGCCGGCACCGGTGGGTGCCGCCTGGCGGAGGCCGGAACCGAGCCTACCGGTGCCGGTGTGACTGGTGCAGCGCACGTGACCGAGGGTGCCTGTCCGCTTACCGTCAAATCCGACATAAGTCAACAATACTCTCCCAGATTTAAGGCTGTGCTCATTACCACTCAACCGACCCGCAGGCCCCGGGAGACGCCCCCGGCTCGATCTGCAACGTCGCGTGCTCGATCTGGAAGTCCTCGTGCAGGGCCGTCCGGGCCGCGGTGAGCACCGCGCCGACCTCGGCGCCGGGCTCCATGGTCAGGTGTGCCGAGGCCACCTCCATCCCGGAGGTCAGCGTCCAGACGTGCAGGTCGTGCACCTCGGCCACGCCGGGCACGGCGGCCAGCCGGTCGTGCACCCTGGTGACCTCGAGGTGCTCCGGCGCGGCCTGCACCAGGATGCGCAGCGCGGCGCGTCCGAGCCGCCAGGTGCGGGGCAGGATGAACATCCCGATCGCCACCGCGACCAGCGGGTCCGCCCACCACCAGTCGGTGACGGCGATCAGCAGGGCCGCGCCGATCACGCCGAGTGAGCCCAGCAGGTCGCCCAGCACCTCCAGGTACGCGCCCTGCATGTTGATGCTCTCCTTCGCCCCGGACCGCAGCAGGGCGAAGGCGGCCACGTTGGCGAGCAGGCCGAGCACGGCGACCGCGAGCATCGGGCCGGCGAGCACCTCCGGCGGGTCGCCGAACCGGCGTACGGCCTCGACGACCACGTAGACCGCGACGCCGGAGAGCAGCACGGCGTTGGCCAGGGCGGCCAGCACCTCCAGCCGGTAGAGGCCGAAGGTGCGCTGCGGGTCCGCGCCGGCGCGCCGGGTCGCGGTGATCGCCGCGAGTGCCATGCCGATGCCGAGCACGTCGGTGAACATGTGCCCGGCGTCGCTCAGCAGAGCCAGCGAGCCGGTGCGGAAGGCGGCCACCGCCTCCACCACCATCAGGGCGCCGAGCAGCGCGAACGCCGCCCAGAGGCGGCCCCGGTGGCGGTGCGCGGCATTCGCGACCGACCCGTGGTGGTGGTCATGACCTGCGCCCACGCGCCCACCTTCCGTCACCCGTCCGGACCCGGTTCAATCTATGCTCACATCGCAATATGTGCAAGTGACTGCCGGCGGCGGCCGGGACGACTCAGCCGGTCGGGTCGACGGTGGTCAGCCGCTGGGTGGCCCGCGACAGCGCGACGTAGAGCGTCCGTACGCCCGAACCCGGGTCGGCCCGGATCTCGCCCGGGGCGACCAGGACCACGCCGTCGTACTCCATGCCCTTGGCCTCCAGGCTGGTCACCACCTGCAGGCGCGGCGCGCCCAGCCCGCCCAGCCACCCGGCCACCTCGTCCCGGCGGGGCACCGGGGTGATCACGCCCACGGTGCCCTCCACCTCGGCCAGCAGCGCCGTGGCCGCCGTCACCACGGCGGTCTCCAGCTCCGCCGGCGGCACCACCAGCTCGACCGGGTCGACGCCGGTGGAGCGCACCGCCCTGGGCAGCGGGAGGTCCGGGTGCAGCCGGCGGATCTCGGCCGCCGCCACCGCGAAGATCTCCGCCGAGTTGCGGTAGTTCGTGGTCAGGGTGAAGTGGTGCCGCTTGCGCCGGCCCAGCGCCTGGTCCCGGGCGCGGGTCAGCTCCTCCGGGTCGCCGGTCCACGCCGTCTGCGCCGGGTCGCCCACCACCGTCCACGAGGCCAGCCGTCCGCGCCGGCCGATCATGCGCCACTGCATCGGCGAGACGTCCTGCGACTCGTCGACCACGACGTGCGCGTACTCCCGGTAGTCCTCCGGGCGCTGCCGCGCCGCCTCGCGGGCCGCGCGCTGCCGGTCGGCGAACGTGCTCAGCTCGCGGACCCCGCCGGCCAGCTGGAACGGGTCCCGCTTCGGCCGGGCCGGCTTCATCGGCTTGCCGAGCAGCGCGTCCAGCTCGTCCAGCAGCGCGATGTCGGCGATCGTCAGCCCGGCGCGGTCCAGGCTCCGGTAGGCGTCGGTCAGCAGCCGGATCTCGGCGCCGGAGAGGATCCCGCCCGCGTACCGGCGCAGCCGGTCGGGGCGGGCCAGCCAGCCCAGCACGTGCCGGGGGTGCAGCCGGGGCCACCACGCCTTGAGGAACTCCCGGAACTCCGGCCGCTCGGCGATCTCGTCCTCGAACGCGCGCTGCTCGGGCAGCCGGCCGATGCCCAGCCGACGGGCCTGCGCCCAGAGCGCGGCGAAGACGCCGTCGAAGCCGGCGCGGCGCACCTCGTTGCGGCGGGCGCCCCGGGGCATCGCCCGCTCCCGGATGGCGTCCAGCTCGCGGCGGTCCAGCCGGAGCAGCCCGCCCCGGTAGAGCAGGCGCAGCTCGGCCGGGCCGTCCGGCACCGCGTCCCGGGCCGCCCGTTCCAGCACCCGGCGCATCCGCAGGGAGCCCTTGACCGCCGCCACGGCCGGCGGGTCGGTACGGGTGGCGCTCATGCCCGGGAACAGGGTGCCCAGCGAGTGCAGCGTGGCGGTGTCCTCGCCGAGCGAGGGCAGCACCGAGGCGATGTACTCGACGAAGACCGAGGACGGGCCGACCACCAGGATGCCGCCGCCGGCGTACCGGCTGCGGTCGGAGTAGAGCAGGTACGCGGCCCGGTGCAGGGCGACCGCCGTCTTGCCGGTCCCCGGGCCGCCGGAGACGATCGTCACCCCGGAACCGGGGGAGCGGATGGCCTCGTCCTGCTCCCGCTGGATGGTGGCGACGATGTCCCGCATGCCCCGGCCGGTGGCCTTCGACAGCGTGGCGAGCAGCGCGCCGTCGCCGACCACCGCCATGTCGGCGGGCGCGGCGGCGGGATCGAGCAGGTCGTCCTCGATCCGGGTGACCCGCTCACCGGAGGACTGGATCATGCGTCGCCGCACCACGCCCAGCGGCTCCGCCGGGGTGGCCTGGTAGAAGGCGGCGGCGGCCGGGGCCCGCCAGTCGACCACCAGGGTGGTCGCGTCCTCGTCCCGGATGCCGAGCCGCCCGACGTGCAGCACCTGGCGGTCGCGCAGGTCCAGCCGGCCGAAGACCAGCCCCTCGTGCTCGGCGTCCAGCACGTGCCGCCGCTGCGCGGCGTGGAACACCATCGCGTCCCGCTCGACCAGCGCCCCGAAGTTGCCGACCCGGGCGAGTCGGTAGCCCTCCTTCTCGGCGCGGACCGCCGACCGGCGCAGCTCGGCCAGTCGGGCGTACACCCGGTCGAGGTGCCGCTGCTCGACGGCGGTCTCCTGCGCCAGGGTGGTCTGGTCGGTCAACGGTCGCTCCTCCTGACGTCGGCGGCGGGCGGCGCGAACCGCGCGCACCATGCCAGGCCAACCGCAAGAGGGTACGGCCCGCGCGCAACCAGCCGTGCCTGAGGTGCGGGAAAGGAGCCCGCGTCACCCCTCCCGGCCTGCCCGCGTCACCTCTGCCGGCCTGCCCGCGTCACCCCTCGCGGGTGGTGGCGGGAGCGGCGGAGCGGGCGTCGTCGAGCACCTGGCGGAGCACGCCGCCCAGCGCCGCGTTGACCTCGGCCGGGCGTTCCATCATCAGCATGTGCCCGGCGCCCGGACAGACGGTCAGCTCCGTCGCCGGCAGCGCGGCGGCGATCGACTCGGCGCACGGCGGCGGGGTGAGCCGGTCCCGGTCGCCGACCAGCGCCGCCGCCGGCAGGTGGGCGAGCCGGGCGAGGGTGTCCAGCCGGTGCTGCGCCCCGATCGAGGCGCGGAACCCGCCGATCGAGCGGAGCGAGGCGCGGGCCACCGCCGAGGTGACCAGCCGGATGTCGTGCGGGTCGCAGCGGTCGCCGAAGAGCATCCAGCGGATGCTGGGGCGCAGGGCCCGCAGCAGCGCCCGGGGCGGCCGCCAGGACCCGCACCGGGCCAGCACGCCGGCCCCGGTGGTCTCGGCGAGCCGGATCAACCGGGCGATCCGGGGGGACAGGCCGTAGACGGTGTGCGTGTGCCCCTCGGCCGTCGTGGAGACGAAGACCAACCCGGCGGTCCGGGCGGCGAAGTGCTCGGGGTGCCGGTGCGCGTACTCCATGATCGTCATGCCGCCCATCGAGTGGCCGGCGAGCACCACCCGGCCGTCCGGGACCACCTCGTCCAGCACCGCGGCCAGGTCGTCGCCGAGCTGGGCGAGGGTGGCGGTGGGCAGCGCCATGCAGCTCGACCGGCCGTGCCCGCGGGCGTCGTAGGCCACCACCCGTACCGCGCCGTCGAAGCGTGCCCGCAGGTCGGCGAGCTGCCGGTGCCAGGCCCGCCCGTCCAGCGTCCAGCCGTGCAACAGCACCACGGTGACCTCGGCGTCGGCCGGCCCCGTCGCCTCGACGTGCAGCCGCACGTCGTCGGGAAGACGTACCTCGACGTGCTCCGGCATTGCCACCTCCCCAGGGCCGCGCTGGTCCGCAACACCGGGGATACCCGGTGGTAACACCGGCTACCCGTCATGACACCACGGCAACCGTGCCGGTGAGAAGATTCGCAACCCGGTCCGGGCGCCGGCCGGGCCGGCCAAGCTGGGAGGCATGGGGTCGCCGCAGGCAACGCCGCCCGGGCCCGCGCCGGCCGAACGCGCGGCCGGCGGTACGCCCCGGGCCGCCCTGGCGGAACTGCTCGCCGGCAACCGCCGGTTCGTCAGCGGCCAGCCGATCCACGGCCACGACGTCACCGCCGCCGCGGCGGCCTCCGGCGACCAGCAGCCGTACGCGGTGCTCCTCGGCTGCATCGACTCGCGGGTGCCGCTGGAGGCGATCTTCGACCAGACGTTCGGCTCGATCTGCGTGATCCGCACCGGCGGGCACGTGCTCGACCGGGCGGTGCTCGGCTCCATCGAGTACGTGGTCGGGGAGTTGGGCGTACCGCTGGTGGTGGTGCTCGGGCACGAGCGGTGCGGCGCGGTCGCCTCCGCCGTGGACGCGCTGCGCGGCGGGCGGTCACCGGGCGGCGCGCTGGCGCACCTCGTCGAACAGATCGCCCCGGCGGTGACCGAGGTGGGCGTCGACGACCCGCGGGCGCACCCGCTGGCGGTCCGCCGGCACGTGCTGCGGACGGTGGCCGCGCTGCGCGCCGACGACCTGCTCGCCGGCCCCGTCGCCGCCGGCCGGCTGGCCGTGGTCGGCGCCCTCTACGACCTGGCCACCGGGGAGGTCGCCCTGCTCGAGGCGTAGCGGAAGAACCCTTCCTCACGCCTGCCCACAGACGCGACACCCTGTCCACAGACGCGGAACCGCCCGCCGGGATGATCCCGACGGGCGGTCCAGGTGTCGCGTGGGGGAGGGCTCAGCCCTCGAAGACGCCGGCCTCGACGAGGCGCTTCTCGGTGGCGTCCCAGCCGTCACCCGGGTGGGTGGCGTTGAGGTTGTTGATCTCGGCCCGGATCTTCGCGGCGTGGCCGGCGGCGGCCAGCGTCCGGATCTCCTCGACGAAGGCCTCGGAGTCGGTGCGCAGGTGCGCGGTCTTGCCGTTGGTCAGGTTACGCACGTAGGCGTGCTTGCCGCCGTTGAGCGGGATGAGGTACTTGAACTCGCCCAGCACGCTGAGGGCGCCACCCTGGCCAGCCTGGCCGGCCCGGACTGACGCGCGCGCGGTCTTAGAGGTGTTGCTCGCCACGGAGGTACTCCTTGCAAGACGTACGGGAGGACGGAACGTCCGGGGGCTGTGCGGACGGCACCTGGTGAGTGGGCCCGCGGAAGATGTGCGCGGCACAGGCCGCCGATGGAACTGTACACGACCACGATCCCTGGCTGGTCATCGCGTCTGGAGGGGTCAACCGCGGTCACCCGTCCGACTATTCCGACCGGCGAGTTTTCCGATTCCCTGGCGCACCATCCGTCACACCAGTCATCATGTGTTCCAGAAGCCACTCGGGTGATCGAGGTCGTAGGGGAAGACGCACCTCGCTCTCCGGGAGGTCACCGTGCCAACGCGTGGCGTCGTATACGTCCACTCGACCCCGCTCGCCGTGTGCTCGCACGTCGAGTGGGCGATCGCGCGCGTCCTCGCCGCGCCGGTCAACCTGCAATGGACGGCTCAGCCCGTCGACCCCGGCGCCCGCCGGGCCGAGTGCGGGTGGACCGGTCGTCCGGGGACGGGCGCCGAGCTGGCTGCTGCCCTCCGGCAGTGGCCCATGATCCGTTTCGAGGTCACCGAGGAGCCGAGCGCCGGCGCCGACGGCGAGCGCTTCATGTACGTCCCGGGGCGCGGCCTGTTCCGCGCGACCGTGGGCGCGGCCGGCGACATCCAGCTCGGCGAGGACCGGCTGCGCACCCTGATGGCGGGTGCGCGGGCGCCGGAGGCCCTCGCGCACGCGCTCGACAAGGCGCTCGGCACCGCCTGGGACGCCGAGCTGGAGCCCTACCGCTACGCCGGCGACGGCGCCCCGGTGACCCTGCTCACCCGCGTCGGCTGACGTCCCACGTCCGGCGTGCCCGGGCCCGGCGACGGCGGGAAGGTCAAGTTGCCCCGATAAGGGGTGAACTGGTGGGATGGGCCGCGTGTCGACCACCCCGCGACGTGCCGGCGTCGCGCTCGCCGCCCTGACCGCGCTGCTCCTCTCCGGATGCTCGGGGCCGGCGGACCGCCGTCCCGAGCCCGCGTCGACGAGCGCCGCGGCCACCCCGACACCCGGCGCGAGCCTGCCCGCCGGCGACCCGGCCGCCCGCGCCGCCGCCCTGGTCGGCACGCTCGCCGACGAGGACCTGGTCGGCCAGGTGCTGATGCCCTACGCCTACGGCGACTCGGCGACCCGGGTCTCGCCCGGATCGAAGGCCGGCAACCAGGCGCTCGCCGGGGTGGACACCCCGGCCGAGATGATCGCCAGGTACCGGCTCGGCGGGCTGATCCTGGTCGGCTTCAGCGCCGACGACCCGACCAAGGGCAACCAGGAGACCACCAACGTCGACAACCCGGAGCAGGTCCGCGGGCTCACCACCGGCCTGCGCGAGGCCGCCGGTCGGCTGCCCGCCGGTCAGGCGCCGTTCCTGATCGGCACCGACCAGGAGTACGGCGTGGTCACCCGGATCACCGACGGGGTGACCCTGCTGCCCAGCGCCCTCGCCGCGGGCGCGGCCGGGAAGCCGGAGCTGACCGAGGCCGCCTGGCGGGCGGCCGGCAGCGAACTCGCCGCGATGGGCATCAACCTCGACTTCGCCCCGGTCGCCGACGTGCTCGCCACCCGCAGCACCGTGATCGGCTCCCGGTCGTACGGGGCGGACCCGAAGGCGACCGCGGAGCAGGTGGCCGGCGCGGTCCGCGGGTTGCAGGCCGAGGGCGTTGCCGCCACCGTCAAGCACTTCCCCGGCCACGGGCACAGCGCCGCCGACTCGCACAAGGACCTGCCGGTGCTCGACCAGTCCCGCAAGGCGCTGGAGACCGGCGCCTGGCCGCCCTTCTCCGCCGGCATCGACGCCGGCGCGATGGCCGTCATGTCCGCCCACCTCGACGCCCGCTCGGTGGATCCGGGCACCGCAGCGACCTTCTCGCGCAAGCTGCTCACCGACGTGCTGCGCGGCCAGCTCGGCTTCGAGGGTGTGGTGATCACCGACGGGATGAACATGCCGCCGGCGAAGCGCTGGTCACCGGGGGAGGCCGCGGTGCGCGCGCTGCAGGCGGGCAACGACCTGATCCTGATGACGCCGCACGTCGGCCAGGCGTACGACGGGCTGTTCGCCGCGCTCCGCGACGGCTCGCTGCCCCGGGCCCGCCTCGTCGACGCCGCGACCCGGGTGCTGACCATGAAGTTCAAGCTCGCCGACCGGCCCACGCCCGAGCTGTCCACGCTGGGCGGCCCGGCGCACCGGAAGGCGGCGGAGGACCTGGCGGCGGCGGCCGTGACGGTGTTCCGGGGTGCCTGCGGCGGCGGGGTCCGGGGCCCGGTGACCGTCACCTCCTCCGGCGGGCGCGACCACACCCGGGCGGCGCTGACCGAGGCGCTCACCGCGGCCGGGGTCACGGTGGTGCCCAGCGGCGGCACGGTGGTGCACCTGGTCGGGTACGGCGACGGCGCCGGCGACCTGCGCGCCGACGCCGCCGTCACGGTCGCCATGGACACCCCGTACGTGCTGGCGAAGGCGAAGTCACCGACCCTGCTGGCGACGTACTCGTCCAGCCGGGCGTCGATGACCGCCCTCGCCCGGGTGCTGGCCGGCAAGGCGCGGCCGGAGGGCCGGTCCCCGGTGCCGGTGCCCGGCCTGCCCGCCACCACCTGCGCCGGCTGACCGCCTCAGTCGCGGTTGATCCGGGCCGACTGCTTCACCAGCTGGTACGCCGGCAGCAGGTCCTCCGGGTCCGGGGCGTCCAGGCTCAACACGATCGGGCCGTAGAGGGAGGACAACGCGATGGCCCGGTCCGTGTCGCCGTCCGCCGTGTAACTCGTCTCCACGGCGTCGAGCGTGCCGGCCCGCACCCGCCGGTACTGCGCGTCCGAAGCCTTCGGCGAGTACGCCTCGACGAAGTGCTTCAGGTGCTCCTCGGCGCCGCCGGCGACCCCGTCGACCCGCCAGACCCGGAGGAACCCGAGTTCGCCGGTCGGCCGGGCGTCGAGTTCGCACAGCATCCTGGCCTTGCCGACGGTCGGCTCGCCGAACTCCGCCGAGCCCTTCACCGCCTCGACCTTCCACCTGGCCGGCAGCGAGAAGGTGATCGGCAGCTCGCAGGGCGTGCCCTTCTGGCCGACGGTGGTGCCGGCGGCCGCGGCGGCCACCTCGTCGTGCCAGGGCGGGCCGGGGGTCACCGGCGAGGCGGTGGTGCTCGGCGAGGCCGACGCCGAGGGCGAGCCGCCGGCCGCCGGGGTCTCCTTCGCGTCGGCGCAGGCGCCGGTCAGCGCGATGGTCAGTGCCGCGAGCACGGTGGCGCGGGTACGTCGTTCCATGTGTCCGTTCCCCGTTGACGATGAGAGCCGGCCCATCAAAGCGGGGCGGACGGACGGCGTCAAGCCGGTTGACCTAGCGGGCCGCGCGCAGCGCGGCGACCAGCCACTCCACGGCCGGCACCGCGGGCGGGAACGGTTCCCGCCGGTTGAGCACCCCGATCAACTGCCAGTACCGCTCCACCCGCCGGTCCGTGAAGGCGGCGATCCCGTCGGCCATCGCCCGGCGCCGGTCCGGGGTGAGCGTCGGGTCCACCATCTCGTCGAGCACCGCCCGGGCCTCGGGCGACGCCGGGTCGATCCCGGCGGCCAGCGCCGCACGCGCCGGCTCGACCGACGGCATCGGCTCCGGTGGCGGCGCCGTCGCGTCGGCCGACCCGGCCACCGCCATCTCGCGTACCCGACGGCGGAAGTCCGGGTCGGCCACCAGCTCGGCCAGCTCCAGCCAGGCGTCCACCTCCTCGTCGGTGGGCTCGTCCGGCAGGTCCGCCGGCAGCGCCCGCATGGCCTGGGCCAGACCGGCGCCCAGGCCGACGTCGACGCCGTCGAAGACCTCGGCCACGAAGTCGTCGACGATCCGCTGCCGCTCCCGGGCGGAGAGGCGGGCCAGGTCGTTCATGAGTCTCAACTCCTCGGTCGTACTGCCACGTCGGGTGACCGACCGCAGCACCGCCCGGCGCAGCCGCAGCGTCCGGATCTCCGCGTCCAGCGCCCGGACGTGCGCCTGCGCCACGTCCCGGACGGTGGACTGGCGGTCCACGATCCGGCGTACGTCGTCCAGGCCGATGCCCAGCTCGCGCAGGGAGCGCAGCAGCTCCAGCCGGGCCACGGCGGCCGCGTCGTAGAGCCGGTAGCCGCCCGGCGACCGGCCGGTCGGGGGCAGCAGGTCGAGGTCGGACCAGAAGCGGATGGTCCGGACCGAGAGGCCGGTCCGGCGGGCGAGCTGCCCGATGGTGAACAGGTCGGTGCGGTCGTCCACGTCGAAGAGCCTCCTGTCTCCAGCCGCTGGAGAGTCAACCCGGAAACGGGCTCGCGGTCGCCCGCCGCACCTGGCACCCTCTGCGCACATGGGAACGGCACAGGGTTTCGCGTACGCCGAGCGGTCGGACGGCACCGTGGTGATCACCCACCACGGGCGGGTGGCGGGCACGTTGCGCGGCGGACGGGCGGCGGAGTTCCTCGCCGAGGTCGAGGACGACCCGCAGCTCGCGATGGCCCGGTGGACCGGCAACTACCGCCGGGGCAACGAGCGGACCGCCCGCCAGCACCCCCGCAACCGGGGCTGAGCGACGCGAGGCCGTTTCCGGGTTGACTCTCCAGCGGCTGGAGACAGGAGGCTCTTCGA
>NZ_JBFAVI010000054.1:0-38544 GCF_040679695.1 Micromonospora sp. NPDC052213 | reverse complement strand
GTATCGAGTGCGGGAGCATTCGCTACATGCCGTCGACAGCGAATTTCAGCAACCCATCTCGACGGACCACCTGCCGTCGCCCATCAAACCCCCTCATGTCGTCGGTGCTTGTGAAAACGACAAATGGCCGCTACTCATCTGCGATTGCGATAGACCGGTTATCAGATGCATGCCGCTCGGCGAGCATGACGGTACGTCCTCACGGCTTGTCCGGTTGGTAGGGATCGGCTGACAAGCTGTGACCGTTGGTGATGAGCACGCCGTCCGCGACCATGCGCTCGATGAGTTGTTCAAGCCGCCGGGAAATGTCCGGTCCACGCCGGTTCCATCCGTACAGCTTGGCTACGTGTGTGCTCAACTCGTCGCGGGACACGCCACCGGTGTCTCGGACGAGATTCGTCAAGGCAAGCGTCAACTCGTCGTCGTGTACCTGCTCCACGCTGCGGCTGCAGACGTCAATGGGGCTACGGACCTCGCTGACGACAGTGCCGGGCACACGCACGAAGTCCCCGTCACGGTCGAGGCCAGCCTGACGGATCGCGGCATCGATGTTGTCCCGGATCCGCGACCCGATCCGACCGATGCCCCAGCACTCGCGCAACCTCTGGTGCATGACCGTGATGTGCACCGGCCCTTCGACGGCGGCGACCTCGGCGACGCCGACCCGCATGGCGTGCGCGCTCCCGCGTTCGCCCGGATCCGCCCAGTAGGGCAGACGATCAACCATCGCCGTCCGGTACGGCGTCACCCAAGTCGGTTGCACGTCGAGGGTCGCTGCCTCGATGGTGACGGCGGGACGCTCGATCGCCTCTTCCAGACTGGACAGGAGCCCACGCACTGGGGCGGCGACGGCCTTCTCAATCGCGGCACGTAGGCGCTCTTCCTCGCCAAGCCGATTGCGATACCACGCGGTGCCCCAGATCCGGTGCAACCGCCACCCGAGGCCGCGCAGCACCTGGTCACGCAGCCGGTCCCGGTCCCGGGCGACCTTGGATGAGTGGTACTGGAACCCATCGCACTCGACGCCCAACACGTAGACGCCGGGCCGGTCCGGATGACGCACGCCCATGTCGATCCGGTAGCCGGCGGCGCCAACCTGCGGCGTCACCTCGTAGCCCCAGGAGCGGATCACGTTGATGACCGACTCCTCGAACGGTGATTCGGCATCACCGCCGGTGCTGGTGTCCAGCGCCAGGGCCGCAATGCCACGTTCGGCATAGTCCAGATAGCGGCGCAGATGCCGCAGCCCTTCGCTACCGGCAGCAGCAACGATGTCCGAAGCCCGCACGCTGGTGACGACTTCGTTGCGGAAGCGCGCCCGTGTGATGGCGACATTCAATCGCCGCCACCCGCCGGCCCGGTTCAGCGGGCCGAAGTTCATCGTCGTCTTGCCGGCCTCGTCCGGCCCGTACCCGATCGAGAAGATCATCACGTCGCGCTCGTCGCCCTGCACCGACTCCAGGTTCTTGACGAAGAAGCCATCAAGCCGATCGTCGGTGAAGAACTTGTCGAGCTCCGGCCGGTCCTGGCGTGCCTGATCCACGGCGTGCTCGATCGCCGCAGCCTGCGCCTCGGAGAAGCTGACCACACCGAGCGTGAGGTGCGGGCGGGTGACGAAGTGGTGAATGACCCTCTCCGCAACCTTGACGGCCTCGGTGGGATTGTCGCGGGACGAACCACGCCGGTAGGTGCCGGCGACATGGAACAGTTCCACACCCACGTCGGGCCCGACGTCCTCGGCACCGGGAAACGTGATGAGCCGGCCCTTGTAGAACGACGAGTTCGAGAAGGCAATGAGCGCCTCGTGCCGGGACCGGTAGTGCCAGCGCAGCGTGAGCGCGCGGAACTCAGCAGAACCCTTCATGAGGTCGAGGACGGACTCGAAGTCAACGCCGTCCTCGGCTTCCTCATCCCACTCATCGCTGTCGTCGGCGACGCCGGCGGTGAAGAAGCTGGTCGGCGGGAGCTGCTTCTGGTCACCCGCCGTGATCAGTGCGGCACCTCGATAGATGCAGTTGACGGCGTCGGCGGGTGCGACCTGACTGGCCTCGTCGAAGATGACGACGTCAAATCGCATGTCCGACGGGAGATACTGGCTGACCGCCAGCGGCGACATCATGAAGCACGGCTTGATTGCCTGGGTGACGTGGCGCGTACGCTCCAACAGCAGCCGCACCGGCATGTGCTTCTTCTTCTTGCCGGCTTCGCGGCGGATGACACCGGACTCGCCCAGATTGTTGCGGGGCCGGCGCGCATTGCAGGCTGCGATGATCCGCGAGGTCGCCCCCGCGATGAGCGCGCGGTCCAGGCTACGGTATTCGGCCACGAGTGAGTCGCGATCCTCGGCCCGCACGACGCGTAGGGCCGCATCCTGATGCAGGTGATGGTCGGCCCACTCCTGCAGCAGGGCGCGCTCGAGCACCAGCGGCACCTGCTCGGCACTCAAGCCCTCCGTAATGCAGAAATCGATGGCGGTCTCGAGTCCTACGGCGACCAGCTCAGCGCGGGCGCTTTGATACGCGAACCACTCGTCCTGTCCGGCGCTGTCCTCGCGCAGTGCCGCGATGAGGTCGTCCGCCTCCGCGTAGTCGTCGAGTTCGGAACCCAGTTCCGCGTGCCTGCCGGGTTCGAAGGCCGCGAGCAGGTCGGCGCGCGCCCCGGCCCACCGTCGTTCGATGTCGCCCAGCTGCGGCGTCGGGACGACGCTCTCCAGCGCCTCAGCCTGGCCGGCAGTCAAGGGCGTGTCGATGCCCTTCCTGTAGGCGCGCATCTGCGCCGTCCAGTCCAAGGCCGTGTACACCGCTGTCAGATCAGTCCGCTCGCCGGCGTACAGCGAACCGAGGATCGACGAGTAGCCCTGGTTGTGTGCCGCAAGCACGGTGTAGGCGGCGTCCACGGACGCGCGCAGCTCGAGCAGGTGACGAGACTCGGCGAGAGTCAGTTGCCGGTTCGTCGCCTTGCTGACCGACCCTGCCAGGGCAGACGCCGACCGCAGCGGGGCCAGGTGGGTGTGCAACCATTCGGCTGCCTGCATCATCGGAAGCAGCACGAGCTCGGGCCGTGCAGCAGGCAGCGGCTCCGGTGCCAGACGCGACCGCCAGTCCTGCAGCCGCGCGCGTGTTTCGTCGGCGACGGAAAGCACGCTGGTGTTGGCGATCGCGTCACGGGCGATGTGATCGGCAAGTTTCGCCAGATCCGCGATGCGGGCCTGGCGAATCGCGCTGTCCGCGGTCGCCAACGCCCGGGCGATCAGGTCGAAGTCAGTGGAGCGGCCGTCGTAGTAGGTGCCGAGAGCCGACGCATACTGAGTCTCCGCCTCGTTGAAGGCGGCCGCAGCCTGCTTCCAGGCAATCGCCAACGTCAGCTGATCACGCGCCGTCTGCCATTCCACCCCCGCACAGGTGAACGCCGCTAGAGCACGTTTGTCGGCGCGGTAGGCGCCACTGAGCTTCTTCAGACCCCGGTGCTCATGCATGAAACGGTGCGCCAAGCCTTCGACGTCCGCCACGAGTGCGGCATCGGTGTAGTGTCCTGCCGCCGCCTTATGCGCCTCAAGCAGTGCGGCGATGGCCTTCTGGAGCGCCCGCGCGGCCTGGATGGCGGCAGCGTGGCCCTCGGCCGAGAGCCACGCACGTTCAGGACGGCTGTCGCTGCGACCGAGACCGGCCACCGCCAGGGTCGCCTCAGCATCGTCGAACGACACGACGGGCGGCAGGCCGAGCATGACGGCCAGCCCACCGAGCGAGCGCGCGGCGGTCCGTAGTGTCTCGGCGTCGCGCTCGAACGTCTCGGCAAGCACCGTCGCCTGCTGCGAGGTCAGGGATGCCAGGTGCAGCGGCGCGACCGTGAGACTTTCCAGCGAGGAAGTTTCGAGATCCGGCGTGCTGTCCGCGGTGGGGAGCTCGGACCAGGGAACACCCGCGGCACGGTTGGCCGCTTCCTGCCGGTCGGCAAGCTCCCGGAGCTCCGTAGCGAGACGATCCGCGGATTCCTTGGCCGAGTCGAGCTGAGCAGCGGTCAGCCACTGCTGCGGGACGCCAGCTGGCCGTACCGCGCAGAGAGCGACGATGCGCGTGAGGTCGGGCGCCTGGCACAACCGGCTGACGTCGAACGCGGCGGCCAGTGGCGCATGGGCCGCGGTGACACCGGCCAACGCGTCGAGCGCCGACGCGGCTGCGTAGAGACGGGCGTCCAGGGAGCCGCGATGCGTGACGCCGCGCCAGGCGAAGGAACGTCCCTGGCTAGCGGGCCGCCAGGCCCGGGCGAGTGCGGCAGCGGTGGCCCGCACGGTCCCGAACATCTCGACCGTTAGATCGACCGGCGCGATGCCACTCATCGGAGCGGCGGGTACGTGGTGCAAGTTGGCGATCATGCCGAGGACGTCGTGCAGCGAGTAGTTGAGCGGCGCCCGCGGCACGTTCATGGCCTCGGCGTACGCGTTCAGCTCCTCCCGCCGGCGTCGAGCGTTGTCCAGATCGATGTCGTTCATCCCGCTCGGGGCGACCGGAACGGTCTCCAATGCCTGCCCCAGGGCCGACGCGACCTCCTTTCTCGTCGCCTTGTGCGAGTGCAGCTCGAGCAGGTAGGCGCTGAGCCCGACGTCGTGGAGCCGGTTCCGGACCACTTCGAGCGCCGCAGCCTTCTCGGAAACAAACAGCACCCGCTTACCGGCGTGCAGCAGCGCTCCGATCATGTTGGCGATGGTCTGCGACTTCCCGGTCCCGGGCGGGCCGTCCATGACGAACGAGCGGCCCGCCAGCGCGGCGGCGACACTGGCGCGCTGCGAGGAGTCAGCGTCGAGCACCAGCGGGATCTGCTCCGCCGGCATGTCCTGGTCTATCCGGCCTTCGGTCAGCTCGTCGAAGAGGAATCCGCCACCTCCCGAGCCTCGCCCACCCGTTGCCAGCCCCTGGATCACCGGATGTCCGGCGACAGATGCCTCGTTGTCGAGTAAGTCGCGGTACATCGCCTCCTTGGCAAATGAGAAGTAGGAGAGGGTGACCTCGTCGTTGACTCGCCAACCGGCGTGCGCGGCCACGGCGGCGCGCACCTCCGCCAGGAAGTCGGCGTAGGTGACGTCCTCGAGGTCGTCGACGGATGGCAGCGTGACCATGAGCTGGTTGAGCCTCAGCGTGAGTGCTGGGTTGACGACTGGATCTTCGTCCGCACGCTGCAGCATGGGCAGCTGTCGTGGCCCGGTCGGAACGAGCCGGACCGGGACGAGCAGCAGCGGACTGGTGTATCGCGCCTTGTCACCGTCGGTCCAGGTGAGCGAGCCGAAGGCGAGATAGAGGATCCATAGTCCTCGGTCCAGGAACTCCTGGTTCGACCGACGCATGAGGTTGCGAAGTGCCGAGCTCATATCACTGACCGGCTTGTCCGTGCGGAGGACGTCGACCCGGAAAGCCCTGCCCGGCCTGCCGAGGTCCGCTGCGGGGAGGGCGGGGCGCGGTTCGGTCGGTACCGTCTGGGACTCGTCGTTGCCCTCCTCCGCGGGACGGAACCGGAAGTAGCGGCCTGCGTTCAAACCGGCCAGGACATCCGTGGCGGCCGGGTCGAGCACCCGGAACGCCCCCGACTTGCTCAGTCGGAAGTTGAGGAGCCGGTTCGTGCCGGAGAGGTTGATGAGACTGTCACGCCATTGACGGATGGTCGCCTGCAGCAGCCGATCCTGCGCCGGAAGGTTCTCGGTCATGCCGGCGTCGCCACCCATTTCGAATTTCTCCATCCGTACTACACGTCTCAGGTCTTGTTACCGCACCGCCGAGCAGGCGCTCGTCGAGAAGTCAACGCTCCATGTCCACCCGGGCACGTCGACCGCCGGACGATCGAAAGGCCACGGGGCGTTCTCAGCCGCGGCTCCGGGGAGCGGTCGCGGTGCGTGCGGTGCCGGAGGAGAGTGATGTCATCATTCATGGAGATCAACTCAAACTTAGAGGCGACACGACTGCCCCCACACTCGGCCATCCGGATGGTCTTGAAGCGCTGCCTGTCCAGGGCCGGACCTGGATGGCAGCCCGGCCGCGGGCGCTGGCCGACTCAGGCTAGGTAGCGATTCAGGATGGTGTCGTCGTAGACGATTTCGTGACCCAGCTCACGCAGCGCCGCTTCGATGGCGTCTTGGTCTCCGAGCGGCAACCACGTAGCCGGCTCGTAGTCCATGCCGTACCCGCGGTCCTCCTGGCCGAAGGCGGCGAGCAGGCCAGGCGGCGCCAGCTCCGCCGTACGCAACCGCGGATCCGGCCGCCAGTAGACGTCGAGTTCGTCGTACCAGTCGAACGGGACGTCGTCGCCCAGGTCGTCGAACGGCGGCTCGCCGTCCATGGCCGCCCGCTCGTCGAACGCGGCTTTGACGAGCGGAAGCGCAAGCGGCGACCGGCGTACCTCCCCCAACGTCTTCGGCTCGACGACCGCCTTGATCAGCTCCACGTCGCGCAACGCCACTTCATAGGGGAAGACGGCCAGCCAGTCCTGCGGATCTTCCTTGAAGTGTCGCTTTATCTCGGGGTGCTCGTCGAGCCACGAGTGGTCGGTCCGCCCGTAGGTGCCCACGAAGTACTGCACAGTCTCAGCCCTGCCGTTCGATCTCGGTGATCTTGATGCCGATCTTGGTCTTCCTGTCCTGTTGCTCAGCCAGACCTCGCGCTGTGGCTGACCCAGGGAACCGCCACCACGGGCTACTAGCAAAGGGCTGTTTGATAAGCCCAGTTATCAAGCCTCGCAGTTGACATCAAGGGATGCAAGCCTACAGTGGAGTTCCTCGATCAGGAGGAGGTGAAGAGCATGATGTCCGAGTTCATGTCGTCGGGCGAAATCGCCCAGTTGGCGCAAGTCGAGCGCCCGGTGGTGACGACTTGGCGGCGCCGGTACCCCGACTTCCCCGCCCCGGTGCCCGGCGCTGGCGGTCAGTTGCTCTTCCCCGCCGACGCGGCCCTGAACTGGCTGCTGGACCGCAAGCTGGGCAACGCTGCCCCGGAAACCTTGCGTGCCGAGCGCGCTCTGCACACCCTCACCGCGTACGCCCGTGAGCACGGCGGCCGACGCCTGGTGCTCTCCTTAGGCGCCGCTCTGTGCCTGCGGGAGATGTCCGGCCAGGCACTGTCGGCCGATCCGATGAAGGCGGCCCGCCGGTTCGACCCGGAGGACGATTTTCTCCTCTCAGACCTGCAGGATGCGCCCGCCCTGGCCGATCTTCCGGGGATGGTCGAGCAAGTGATCGAGGGTGCCTATGAGGTCGACCGGGCATACCGGTTCCTGCTGGCCAGCGCCGCCCGCCTCGGCTGGCCGGAGCTGGGTGCCGACGCACTTACCCCGCACCTGGTCACTCTGATCCGCCTGGCCGCCGACGTGCCGGGCCGGTTACGCGCCCGAAGCCGAATCACGGTCGGTGACCCGTACGCAGGCTCGGGCGACCTGCTCGCCGCGGTGTTGAACGACCAGGAGCCTGAGGCGCTTAGTTTCAACGCCGCTCAGCCGGATCCGGCGCTGGCCCGCCTGATCCGCCGCCGGCTGCTGCTGGCCGGTGTCCCCGAGTTCAACATCGAGGTGGTTCCGGACGAGCTGAACGACGAGTTCGCCGACGTAGACGTAATTGTGACCCGGCTGCCCTACCAGCCGACCGAGCAGCGCGACCCGGCCGAAGACCTCGACAAGATCAGCGACATCGCCGACCGGCTCGGCCCCGGCTGCACCGCCGTCGTGGTCGGCCCCGCCGCCAGCCTGGTCGACGCCGTGCGCGACACCAACGCGATCACCAAGCGGGCCGACCTGCTGACCAGCGGCCTCGTCGAGGCGGTGGTACGACTGCCCGGCGGCATCTTTCCGGCTCGCCCCGGCCACTCCGCTGCCCTGTGGCTGCTCACCCGCGACCCGGTTCCAGCCGCCCAGGGCCGTCTGTTACTCGCCGATGTCAGTGGCGCCGCGCTCGATCAGCGCGTCGCGGAGGCCGCGGCCGAGGACATCCTGCTGTGGCGGGCCGAGGGCTACCGGCGCGACGGCCACGACCCGCGGACCGGCTGGGTAGTCCCGCTCGACGCCCTCGACCTGCGCCGCGGTGCGGCGCTGCGGCCGCCGGGTCCGGCCTCGGTCACCATGCGCGCCCGCCTGGCTGCCGACCGCCCCGCGCTGATCGGCGAGATCGAGGGTCGCCTCACCGACGCGGAGCACGAGGCCATCCGGTACGCGAAGGAACACGGTCCCCTGAGCACCGGGGCGGCACAACGTGACGGAAGCCGCCCGAAGGAGCTCTCCCTCGGCGCGCTGCGCACCGCTCGCCGGGTCCGCTCCCTTCCCGGCCACCGCCTGTCCCCCGAGCATGTCGGACAGCGGGGTCACCACCGAGTCTTTGGCGCCACGGAGGTCATCGCGCAGTCGTCCAAGCGCTGGATGGACCGACTCACGCTCGCCGCTGAGTACCCCCACGTCGGCCTCACCGAACCGGGTGATCTCGTAGTCACCATGGTCCCCCAGTTCGGTGTCTTTCTCGACGAGGACGGCTTTTCGGTGATCGAGTTCCCGGCTCGCGGCCTGCGCGTCTCCCCCGGCGACGCCCTCACCCCGCGAGTCCTGAAGGCGCTGCTCGACACCGCACGCAACACCACGCGCAGCCCTGGCGCGGTTCGCGGTCCACGGCTACGGGACGTGACTATCCCTGACCTGAGCCGGGACGAGGCGGTCCGCCTGGACGAGGTGCTGCGCCGCCTCGGCGAGCGTGAGCGGTTACTGCAGCGGCAGGCCGGCCTACTCGCCGAGCTTCGCGACCTCGCCGTAACCGGCTTCGCCGACGGCACCCTCACGACTCTGTACGGTACGAACTCCTGAACGAGAGATCGGAACACACAGTGCCCCCACGCAAACGTGCCAACGGACAGGGCGAGCTGCCCGGCATGTCCAGCACCAAGCAGATCCAGGACATCCTGTGGAAGGCCGCCGACAAGCTGCGTGGCTCCATGGACGCCGCGCAGTACAAGGAGTTCGTCCTCGGCCTGGTCTTCCTCAAGTACGTCTCCGACGCCTTCGCCGAGCGCCGCGATCAGATCGCCGACAGTCTGTCCGACATCCCGGAGAACCGCCGCGCCGAGTTCCTCGACGAACGCGACGAGTACACCAGCGCCAACGTCTTCTGGGTTCCGGAGAACGCCCGCTGGGACTACCTGGTGGAGAACGCCCCCGGCGGCGTCGGCGAGCTGCTCGACAACGCCATGGACGCGATCATGCAGGAGAACCGGGCGCTGACCGGCGTCCTCCCGAAGATCTTCAACCGGGACAACGTCGACCAGAAGCGCCTCAAGGAGCTCGTCGATCTGATCAGCGACGCCCGCTTCACCGGCCACGGCGACCGGAAGGCACAGGACGTCCTCGGCGAGGTGTACGAGTACTTCCTGGAGCGCTTCGCCCGCGCCGAGGGCAAGCGGGCCGGCGAGTTCTACACGCCGTCCAGCGTGGTACGGGTTCTTGTCGAGGTGCTGGAGCCCTACGAGGGCCGGGTCTACGACCCGTGCTGCGGATCCGGCGGCATGTTCGTACAGTCCAAGAAGTTCGTCGAGGCCCGCGCCGGCCGCGACCACACCCACGACATCGCCGTCTACGGGCAGGAAGCCAACGAGCGCACCTGGCGGCTGGCGAAGATGAACCTGGCCATCCACGGCATGGACCCGGTTGGCATCGGCGACCGCTGGGCCGACACGTTCGCCGACGACAAGCACCCGGACCGGCGGGCCGACTTCATCATGGCGAACCCGCCGTTCAACATGAGCGACTGGGCACGCAAGGTGGGTGACCCGCGCTGGCGCTACGGGACGCCGCCGCAGAGCAACGCCAACTACGCCTGGCTCCAGCACATCCTCTTTAAGCTCGGTGACCGCGGCAGTGCAGGCGTAGTCCTCGCCAACGGCTCCATGTCCTCCAAGCAGTCCGGCGAAGGCGACATCCGCCGTGCGATGGTCGAGGCGGACCTGGTGGCCTGCATGGTCGCTCTCCCGCCGAACCTGTTCCGCACCACCGCGATTCCCGCCTGTCTGTGGTTCCTGACCAAGGACAAGACCCCGCAGGGTGCGAAGGCGCTGGCTGACCGGCGCGGCGAGATCCTCTTCATCGACGCCCGCGATTTCGGCACCATGATCGACCGCACCGAGCGCGTCTTCACCGACGACGACATCGCCAAGATCGCGGACACCTACCACGCCTGGCGCGGCACCAAGTCCGCCAAGACCAAGGGCCAGACGTACGAAGACGTGCCGGGCTTCTGCTACTCCGCGAAGATCGACGAGGTGGCCGCCCACGATTACGTCCTCACCCCTGGCCGCTACGTGGGCGCCGCCGAAGCCGAGCAAGACCCGGACGCCGAGCCGCTCGCCGACCGCGTCGAGCGCCTCACCAAGGAGTTGTACGCCCACTTCGACGAGTCGTCCCGGCTCGAACAGGAGCTCCGTGGGCAGCTCAGGAGGCTCGGATGAGTGAGCACCCGTTCCGGGACCTGGTTGTCTTCGCCAGGGGCGGGGGCTGGGGGTCCGACACCCCGCTCGACGACCACGACCAGGTGTCGGTCATTCGCGGCACCGATTTCGCGTCGGTGCGCACCGGGCGTGTGAATGCGGTGCCGCGACGGTGGGAGAAGCGTTCCAAGCTCGCCCAGCGTGTCCTGCGGCCCGGTGACGTAGTGCTGGAGATCTCGGGCGGCAGCGCCGCCCGCGGTCAGACAACCGGCCGCACGCTGTTCATCGGGGAGAAGGTGCTGTCGTCCTTCGCGGACCCCGTGATTCCCGCGAGCTTCTGCCGGGTGGTCCGGTTCGATACCACCCGGGTCGAGCCCCGATATGCGTACTACGGCCTGCAGGACATGTACCACTCGGGGCGCGCGGGCGCCTACGAGAACCAGTCTACCGGGATCAGCAACTTCCAGTTCGAGCGATTCCTCGACGCGGAACGGCTGCGG
This sequence comes from Micromonospora sp. NPDC052213, assembly GCF_040679695.1. Lineage (NCBI taxonomy): Bacteria > Bacillati > Actinomycetota > Actinomycetes > Micromonosporales > Micromonosporaceae > Micromonospora > Micromonospora sp. NPDC052213. Next base: position 27,611 of record NZ_JBFAVI010000054.1, on the reverse strand, counting down.
GTGCCACCGCTCGCCGAGCAGCAGCGGATCATCGCGCTGCTGAGCTCGATCGACGACAAGATCTCGGTCAACGACCAAATCGCCACGACCGCCGACACCCTTCGGTCAGCTCTGCTGCAGGCCGCGCACCAGCGGCGGCCGGACGACTTCGTCGCGCAACCCTTGTCACAGGTGGCCGAGTTCGTCAACGGCCGCGCCTTCACCAAGGATGCGACCGGAAAGGGCCGCATGGTGGTCCGCATCGCGGAGATCAACTCCGGCCCGGGTCCGTCGACGGTGTACAACGACATAACGGTGGACGAGAAGCACCTCGCCCGCGCCGGTGACGTCTTGTTCTCCTGGTCCGGGTCACTCGCGGTGGCCCGGTGGTTCCGCCCCGAGGCGATCATTAATCAACACATCTTCAAGGTGATCCCACGCGGCGACAATCCGAAGTGGCTCGCCTTCGAAGCGGTGAAGTCAAAGATCGCCGACTATCGCGCCATCGCCGCGGACAAGGCGACGACGATGGGGCACATCCAGCGACGCCACCTGGACGAGGAGGTATGGGTGCCGGCGCGCAGCGCCGTCGAGTATCTCGACCCCCAGGCCGAGGGCCTGTGGCAGCGCGCGTTGGTGGCCGAGCAGGAGTCCCTGACCCTGCTCGAACTACGGCACAGACTGCTGCCAGAGCTGATGTCGGGGCGGTTGCGGGTCAGGGACGCCGAGAAGGTCGCCGAAGAAGCGGTTTAGTTGGCCGAGCCGGTTTACGGGGAGGGGCTGGGGATGGGTGGGGACGGGTGGATGAGCGAGGCGGATTGGGAGGCGCTCGCGCTGGACCACCTCGGTGAGCTTGGGTGGGAGCCGGGTTCCGGGAAGGATTTCGCGCCGGGGTCGGGGCAGCGGCAGTCTTGGGCGGATCTGGTGTTCGTCGAGGACCTGCGGGCCGCGATCGAGCGGCTCAACCCCGACCTGCCGCCCACGGCGGTCGCCGACGCGGTGCGGGCCGCCACCGACGTGGCCTCCCGGGAAGCGTTCGCCGAGAACCGGGCGGCCCACGAGCGGCTGGTCTACGGTATCCGCTCGATCACGTACACCGACGCGTTCGGTGCCGAGCACAACCCCACCGTGCGCCTGGCCGACCTGGACGACGCCGACCGCAACGTCTACCGGGCGATCAACCAGGTCACGATCGTCGACGGCGACTCCCGACGCCGGTTCGACATCGTGCTGTACCTCAACGGTCTGCCGGTCGCGATCGTCGAGCTGAAGAACGCCGCCGACGAGAACGCCACCCTGACGGGCGCGCACGCCCAACTTCAGGCGTACCTCGCGGAGTTCCCGCTGGCCTTCCGGCACGCCGTGCTGTGCCTGATCTCCGACGGGGTCACCGCGAAGTACGGCACCCCGTTCACCCCCTACGAGCACTTCGCGCCGTGGAACGTCGACGACGAGGGGGAACGCGTTGACACCACCTCGCCCGACTACGACGGCCCGGAAGCACTCATCGTCGCCCTCTACGGATTGTTCAACCAGCGGCGCTTCCTGGAGCTCACCGGCGGCTTCGTCAACTTCACGTCGAAGGCGAAACGGATCGCGAAGGCGCACCAACACTTCGCGGTCGTCCGGGCCGTCGAGTGCATCGTGCGGGCATCGCAGAGCGACGGGAAGGCGGGCGTCGTCTGGCACACCCAGGGCTCCGGCAAGTCCGAGGAGATGGTGTGCACGGCGGCGCTGACCACCCGCCACCCCGCACTAAAGAATCCGACCATCGTGGTGCTCACCGACCGCAACGACCTCGACGACCAACTCTTCGACACATTCCTCGACAGCCAGACGCTGCTGGGCCAGGAGCCGGAGCAGGCCGATACCCGCGCCGAACTGCGGGACAAGCTGTCGAACCGGAACGCCGGCGGCATTATCTTCACCACCTTGCAGAAGTTCGGGCGTACAAAAGAAGAGCGCGACGCCGGGAGGCCGCATCCGCTCCTCTCCGACCGGCGCAACATCCTGGTGATCGTCGACGAGGCGCACCGCAGCCACTACGACAGCCTGGACGGCTACGCCCGGCACGTGCGTGACGCACTGCCGCACGCCACGTTCATCGCCTTCACCGGCACCCCGATCGCCACCGCCGAGGTGAACACCCGCGCCGTCTTCGGCGACTACATCGATGTGTACGACCTCAAGCGTGCCGTCGACGACGAGGCGACCGTGCGGGTCTACCACGAGCCGCGGATCATCCCGGTGTCGCTGCCGCCCGACATCGACCCGGAGAGCATCGACGAGCAGGTGGAGAAACTCACCGCCAGCCTGGACGACGCGGAGCGCCGCAGGGCCGAGGCGTACGCGGCCACCATGAACACCGTCTACGGTGCCCCCGACCGGGTCGAGACCCTTGCGAAGGACCTCGTCGAGCACTGGGAGAAGCGGCGGGAACTCATGCGGCCGCAACTCGGCGGGCCGGGCAAGGCGATGCTGGTCTGCGCGACCCGGGAGATCTGCGTCCGCGTCTTCGACGCCCTCAAGGAGCTTCGGCCCGACTGGGCGGACCCGGCCGTCGACAAGGGCAAGATGAAGATCGTCTTCCATGGGGTGCCCAGCGACAAGGAGGTGCTGCGCCCGCATCACCTGCGCCCGTCGCAGCAGAAGACCATCCAGGCCCGCGCCAAGGACCCGGACGACAAGCTGGAGCTGCTGATCGTGCACTCGATGCTGCTCACCGGCTACGACGCGCCGCCGATCCACACCATCTACATGGACCGGCCGATGAAGGGCGCCAACCTGATGCAGGCGCTGGCCCGGGTCAACCGCCGGTTCCGGGAGAAGCAGGACGGCCTGCTGGTCGGCTACGCCCCGCTGACCGAGAACCTGCGCAAGGCGCTCACCGAGTACACGCCCAGCGACCAGGAGGACCAGACCCTTGGCCGCGAGATCGAGCGCGCGATCAGTGAGGTGCACAACGAGATCTCCGTCCTCGAGGCCATGCTGACCCCGGTCAAGTGGCGGGAGATCCTGGACGACGAGACGGACCCGACCCGCTGGCGCCGGGCAGTGAAGAAGGCCGCCAACTTCCTGCGCAACCCGCGAACCCCCGGCAACGACGTCGAACCCGGCACGAAGCCGCTGCACCGGCGTTTCCGTGACTCAGCGGGCCGGCTGGAACGGTTCTACACGCTCTGCGCGACCAGCCGCGACTTCGCCGAACGCGCTGGCAACATTCAGCGGATGCGCCGCGACATCCACTACTTCCGCGACGTCCGGGTCTGGATCGTCAAGGAGGAGGCCGCCGACCGAGAGGCCAAGGGCCTGCCCAACACGGCCGAGGTGGAACGCTACCTGTCCCAGCTCGCCGCCGAGGTGGTCGACGCCGCCGACATCACCGACATCTACGAGGAGGCGGGCCTCGGCAAGCTCGACATCACCGAACTCAACGGGGTGGCGTTGCAGCGCCTGCAGGACTCGGAGACCCCACACCTGGCCGCCGCAGCGCTGCGCCGGCTGATCGAGCGGAAGATGCGCGAGGTCACCAAGCACAACGTGGTCCGTCAGGAACGCTTCTCCGCCCAGCTCGAAGACCTGATGAACCGCTACATGCGCCAGCAGCTGACCAGCGCGCAGCTGATCGTCGAGCTGGTCGAGCTGGCCAAGCAGGTCTCTGCGGACGCTCGGCGCGGCCAGCAGTTCGACCCTCCGCTCAACCACGCCGAACTGGCCTTCTACGACGCCGTCGCCCAGAACGGGGCGGCCACGGAGCTCATGGGCGTCGGCACCCTCGCAGAGATCGCACGAGAGCTGGTGAAGTCGATCCAGTCGTCGATCACTGTGGACTGGTTCTCCCGCGAGCCGGTACGCGCCAAGCTGCGCAGTCACATCCGCCGGCTGCTGGCCCGCTACGACTACCCGCCGGACCACGAGCGCGCCGCGGTCGACCTGGTCATCCGTCAGATGGAGACCTTCGCCAACGAGTGGTCGCCCGGAGCGACCGCCAAGTAGCGACATCGGCTCGGACGTAAGGAGGCGCCGTGGGTCGACAGCTAGGGATCCTGTTCGCCGACGAGGCCTGCATCTCCTACTTGCGGGAGGTCGCTGATCGGCGAGCACGCGGAAGTGGAGAGGGTGAGTGCAGGGTCTCCTTCCCCGTGCGATCGCGGGTCGGAGCTTCGGTGGTCCTGATCTCGTATCGGGGAGCCGTGCACTTTCTGGCGGGCGTCGAGGACGATAGCCGAGCCGACGACATCCGGTGGGCGTTTCGGCTGCGAGCCCTCACCGAACTCCGACGTCCACTTGAGGTCAACCGTCTGCGGGCGGTACTTCGAAAGGACCAGCAACGCCCCCTAGATGGCCAAGGCAAGCTGACCGACAAGGCTAGCGAGATTGTGCTCGACGTTCTGTTGACCGAAGATCCCGGACTTGAACCAGTGATCGGGTCACTGTTCGGCATCCGGGACATCGACCTACCGGCGCCCCACAAGGCAGCGCTGGCCGAGGAACGGGATTGCGCCGCCTCTCTGTGCGCGTTCACGGGCGCTCCCGACCTAATACCGGACGGAGGCTTCCTCACTGAGGACGAAATTGTCGGCATTACCAGCCGCGACTCTTTTCTTCCTCCGATGCCTGGCGTCACGCCACGAGAAGATCCGATGGTCGAGCACGACGCGAACACATTCCTCGGCTGGACCCGCCAAGAGAGCGACCGGCTGGCGGTGCGAAAATTCACCGGTGGTAATGGGCGAACGTTGGAGATCATGAACGTCAACCGCTGGCCGATCGAAACCCGGCTCGGCACTGACCTCATCTACTACCACCAGCAACGACGCAGTTTTGTACTGGTCCAGTACAAGCGGATGGTCTCGCACGGTGCGTCCTGGCGATGTCGTGTCGACGACCACTTCCGGCAACAACTCGACGTGATGCGGGCCCTCGACGACAAGTGCGGACAGGGAGAACCAGGCGGTGATTACCGCATGGTTCCGACGCCCAGCTTCGTGAAGATCTGTCAGCTCGACACTCTGGACGTTGACAGCACCTCAATGATCTCCGGTATGTGCATGCCTCGACAGCAGGTCGAGAAGCATCTTGAGCGCCCGGATGCCCCCAACTACCTGGACTTCCACACGGTGAGGGACTACCTGACCAGCACCCTATTCGCTCAGTTGGTAGCGTTGGGTTGCGTCGGCACCACTGGTTCCGCCACGGAAATCGTCGCGCAGGAGATCGAGCTGTCGCTGCAGCAGCGTAAGTCCGTGAGCATCGGTGTTTTCAGCGACGAATCAGGGCGGCGCCCTTCGTCGTGGCGCACGTCCAGCAGGAGGTCCTTCCAGCCGAGGCGAGCAGCAGCCGGGGTGCAGGACAGTCAACAGGGGCTGCTCTGGGAGTGACCGCTTGATCGAATAGATTGGGCGCAGCTGCGCCATCCCGCAGGATCGCCAGGGCCGGCCGCGGCCGCAGCGACGCTAGCTGCTTCCGACAGGTCTGGCGCGACCTCAAGCCGCCAGCTACTCCGGGAGACGCCGTGCACGATCAGCCGGCGCCGGGCGTGCTGGACGAGGGCAGGGTGCCGCTTCAACCGGAACAGCAGGGCGTCGTCGTGATCGCGGAACTCGTCGACCACCTGCCGCTTGATGTGCCCGTCGCCGTGCAGCGGCTCCTCATCGAGGTGATGCAGACAGATTGCCCCGATCGTCGCCCCACGGTCCTCTTCCGCGCTGAGCTGTTGGCGGCTGCCCACGGGCTGACGCGAGCGAGCCTGACCGGTCAGTCCGGCGAGGAGATGAGGTGGCTGCGGGGATTCGCCTCGATCGCCGATCGTTGGGCGCGTCGGTCGCCACCGCCCAGTCGAGGACCTCGCGTAAACGGTGGACGACTGCGCTCGTCCTAACAGGGCTGCGGGAAGCGTGAGTACCGGCAGCGCCACGTGGTGACAACAGGACTCCGCACCCAGCAAGCTGTCGATCTTGAGAAGCGCAATGAGGTCAGCGCTCGCGTCAAGAACGTTTACACCTCCAACCTCCGAGCCATTCATTGTTGCGCGAACGCACAGCAGAACGCAGTCGATGCTGCGTAGCCCGTGTTGGTAACGGGGGTTATCACCTTCTAAGGGTCAGAGAGTTGGACTGCAGGTTGTAGCTCCTGCTGTTATTTACGGGCGTCGACGGAGCGCCGATCCGGCGAGTCGACCAGCAATCCCTCTTCTGCAGACAGGAGCTTCAGCATGCGCAAGATCGCTACCCTCGCCCTGCTCTCCACCGGCCTCATCGCGCTCGGCTGCGGTGCCGGCACCACCGATGACGCCACCAGCAAGGCCGACGCCGGGGGCGCCAAGGGTGACGACACGCCGAAGACTGCGAAGATCGGCCAGCCCGCCCGGGACGGGAAGTTCGAGTTCACGGTGAAGTCGTCCAAGTGCGGCGTCGCCAAGGTCGGCGACAGCGTGCTCGGCGAGAAGGCGCAGGGCCAGTTCTGCCTGGTCACGATCAACGTCAAGAACATCGGCAAGGAAGCCCAGATGTTCGACGGCAGCAGCCAGAAGGCGTACGCGGCCGACGGCACCGAGTACTCCTCCGACACCGGCGCGGCCATCTACGCCAACAAGAACGCCGAAACGTTCCTCAACGACATCAACCCCGGCAACCAGGTCACCGGCGTCGTGGTCTTCGACATCCCGAAGAACGTCAAGCTCACCAAGCTCGAGCTGCACGACTCGCCGTTCTCCGGCGGCGTCACCGTCGCCCTGAGCTGACTCCTCGCGCCAGGGGCGGGCCCCGCGAAGCCCGCCCTCGGCGCACCACATCCCCGCCAACTGCCAGCACAGGTCTCTACGCGAGGAGATTGAGATGCGCAGTGCGACGAGCCGAATCTCGTCCGGCTCCATCACCCGCCCCAAAGGCCGGAAGGACCCCCGCCGGCCCGGCCCTGAGCAGCCCACCCTGTTCGACGCCCCCGCCCCACCCGGCCCGCCCGGCACCTACCCCACCACCATCTACCGCCTTCGAGTTTCGGCCACCCCCGAGGGCCTGCAGGAGGCACTCAACGTTCGCTACCTGACCGAGAACGGCTTCGAGCCGTCGCCGCGACAGGTCGCCGGCGCACCCGCGCTGCTGGTGCACGGCACGGTGCCCCGCCTGCGCGCCGAGTGGTGCGACATCCTCGCCGGGCTGACCGGCAGGGAGGTCGAACTCGGCTACAGCAGCGGTGGCGGGGCGCTGCTGCTGGCCGTCGACGACCGTGCGTACGCGCTGACCTACGGGACCCTCGGTCGTCACATGGTCGAGCAGGAGGTGATCGACCGGACGTTCGGCGTGTCCTTCGCCGTACGAGCGCTGGTGCCGAGCGACATCCGGCAGGTCCGCCGACGGGTCGTAGGTGCCAGCGGGCGGGTGGACCGAAGCTTCGTCCCCGCCGGCCAGCCCATCTGGAAGTACGGCATCGACAAGTGGGGCGAGATCGTCGGCCAGGTTTGCGGCTACACGGACAATCCGCGGCTGACTGTCTGCCGGCGCAGCGGCAAGCCCGCCCGGATCGACGGTGGCGACGCCCTGCACATCCACGTCTGTGTCGAGCCCGCCGGGCTCCTCGCGGACCTGCGGGAGATCGAGCGAGTCTGCCAGGAGGAGTCGCCCCTGGCCGACCTTGAGTTCATCACGCAGATCCGACCGGTGCCGCCATCGGACGCGCGCATGCCGGACCTCATCGGCGCCCTGGACGAGCGGTTGGCGCTCGTCGATCCGCCTGCCCTCGGCGTGGCGGTGCCCGGCAACCTGATCGGCGACATCGAACACGCCGCGTCGTACGTGATCCAGGTTCCGAAGTCCGGTCTGGCCCCGACCTTGACCGACGAGCTGGACCTGCCGGCCATCCTCGCCCACACCAACGGCGCGCTGGACGGCGACCGGTGGAGCGGACTGCGCAACGGAAGCGTCACGCTCTACGCCGACGCTCTCGGTACCGAGGCGATGGTGAGGACCCGGGCGTACCACTGGATCACGGCAGAGGTGACCGTCGGCACCAGTCACCTGCTGCTCCACGAGGGCGACTGGTATGAGATCGGCGACCGGCACCGAGACTTCCTGCGCCGGGAGATCGCCGAGATCCTGGCCCGGCCCTCCGACGTCGCATTGCCGCCCTGGACCAGGGACCTCAAGGACGAGGACGCCTACAACCGGGCCGCAGCCCGCCGTGACCCGAGGCTGGTGCTGCTGGACAAGAAACTGCTCCGGACGGCCCAACACCGGCGCGGCATCGAGGCGTGCGACCTGCTCGGCCCATCCGGCGAACTGATTCACGTCAAGCGTGCGAAGAGCAGCGCCCCGCTGAGCCACCTCTTCGCTCAGGGCATCGTCTCCTACGAGGCGCTGCGCTATCAGGAAGACGCGCGCGCCAGGTTCCTCGACGTCGTGCGGCGACAGCCGAACGGGCGTGATCTGAGCCCGGACTTCCGCCCCACCAAGGTCGTCTACGCCATCTCGCTCGACGCCGGCCGTGCGGTCACCGTCGGCTCGCTCTTCACCTTCGCCCAGGTCGCGCTCTATCAGGCGATGAAGACGCTGCGGAACGAGGGTGTCGAGGTCGAGGTCGTCGGCATCCCATCCGCCTGATCCGTCTACGACATCAGCTCCACAGCGTCCCGCTGGCGCAGCCGGCCCACCACCGCCTCGACGAGGAGAGAACCATGACCGCACCCCAGGCCCAGCCGGAACCGCACTCCGGGCCCCAGACCCACCCGGAGACGGCGGACACCGCCGACCTGCAGCCGGCCCCGCGGAAGAAGCCCCAGGTCCGATGGATCATCGCCGGCGTCGCCGTGCTGGTCCTGCTGCTCTGCTTCGGTGGCTGCAGCGCGCTGCTGGCCACGACCAGCGGTGACGAGCCGGTCGCCGACAAGACCGCCACTCCCGCCGCACCGCAGGCGCACTCCGCCACGTCCGCTCCGACCACCGCCGCGGCCCCGACCGCGCCCGCCACGACCGCGCCGCCCGCACCCGCCTACGGCACGCCGACAAAAAGCGACTTCAAGCTCAAGGTCAAGATTCTGAAGAAGCAGTGCTTCGGCAGCGCCGGCTGCAACATCACCTACCGGATCGACGTGACGTACACCGGCGACGTCGACCTGGACCCGTCCAAGACGTACGAGGTGACGTACCAGGTCAAGGGCGCCGAAGACCCGATCATCAACACCTTCGAGGTGTCGGGCGACTCCGCGTCGGTGCAGCAGGAGGAGATGGCCGGCACGAAGCGTTCCGGCGACAAGCTGACCGCCGTCGTCACCGACGTCTCCGAGCTCTAGGGAGGCGACGTGCGTCCCGATGAGTTCCTGCGCGCCCTGGACCTGCTGCCCGACCCCCTGCACGACCGCGCCGTCGCGTTGCGCTCCTACGCCCGCGTCACCCGCTGCGAGGACTGCCAGCGGATCGGTGACGCCGTGCGGCTGGCCCTCACCGCCGCCCACTACGACGAACTCGGCTCGGCCCGACAACTGCTCGACACGGCGGAGCAGCAGGCCGCCCGGCACGAGGTCCACCGCCCGCAGCCGAGCTTCGAGCGTGGTCGCGGCCGGGTCGGCCGCTGGGCGGGGACGTCCGCGGCCGTGGTCGCCGCGACCGACGCGAGCTGGAAGGGACGTGCCGGCGGCATCGGGTACGTCGTCAGCGACGGCCACTACGGCCTGCGCGGTCGGGGCACCGGCCGGCTGGACCCGACGGGCGCCTCGCGCGTCCTGATCAACGAGCTGCGGGCGGTCGACTTCCTGCTGTCCGCGTACGACGAGGCGCCGGCCGGCATGACCGTGCTGCTGGACAGCCTGGCCGCCATGCGCTATCTGCACCGCTGGCAGGGCGGCGAGACCGACGCCATGCCGGCCGGCTACAGCCTCCGGCCGCGCCGCTGGGCCGACCAGCCGACGCTGGTGCGCCTCGCCGAACTGGTGGGTCGGCGGCCGGATCTGTCCTTCGCCCACGTGAAGGGGCACAGCGGCCACGCCCTCAACGAGGCCGCCGACGGCCTGTCCCACATGGCGCGCCGACGGCTCGGCGAGTCCTTCGACGTACGCCCCCGGGCGCACGCCCTCGTCGACGCCTTCCTGCGCGACTGGCACACGAGCGTCGCGCGCTGACCGCACAAGCAGCCTGCTCACCCTGGTAGGCGGTCATGGTGCCATCAATTTCGGCACCACCATCTTCCACCGCCGTCAGGGTCCATCCCTGGGCCGGTCCGGGCCTGGACATCTGACCGACAACCTTCCCCCACCGCTCACCCCGTGCGGGCCAGCGCCTCGTGCCGGTCCGCGAAGACCACGCGCCCGGAGACGACCATGCCGCTCCCCCGTCAACACTCTTCCGCGACACGGGCCCTACCTACCCGCCGCACCGAACCGCTGGCCGAGCTGATCTTCGATCGGCTGGCCGCCGACGGCGTACCGGACGACACCGCCGAGGTCGTGCTCGCCGCACTCAGCGGCGAGGCCGACCTGGCCGTCGCCCTCGCCGGCGAACGGACCACCCTCGGCCCGGCCGCCCAGGCCGGCGACGGCGCGCCCGGGCCGATCTGGCTCTCGTCGATCACCGTCGCCGGGTTCCGCGGCGTCGGCCCGGAACGCACCCTCCAGATCGAACCCGGGCCCGGGCTCACTCTGGTGGTCGGCCGCAACGGCTCCGGCAAGTCGAGCTTCGCCGAGGCCGTCGAGCTGGCGCTGACCGGCGACAGCGCCCGTTGGGCCGACCGCAACAGCGTCTGGCGTACGGGGTGGCGCAACCTGCACTCCCCCGACCCGTGCTGGATCGTGGCGCAGCTGCGCATCGACGGGGTGGCGAAGCCGGTGACGGTGACCCGGTCGTGGCCCCTCGGCGCAGCGCTGGCCGACGCGGAGGTCACCGTCACCAGCGATGCCAGGCGGCACGCCGACCTGACGGAGCTGGGGTTGGCCCGCCCGCTGGAGCTGTACCGGCCGTTCCTCACCGCCGCCGAGCTGGGTCGGCTCACCGCCGGCACGCAGAGTCAACTCTTCGACGCGATCTCCGCGATCCTCGGCCTGGAGGCGATCACCGAGGCCGACCAGCGGCTGATGGCCGCCGCCCGGCCCGTCGACGCGTCCATCAAGGACGTACGCGCCCGACGCGCCGCGCTCGCCGAGGGCCTGACCGGCGTCGCCGACGACCGGGCCCGGCGGGCCGCCGCGCTGCTGAAGGGGCGCAGCCGCGTCGACCTGGCGGCGCTGACCGCGATCCTCGACGAACCGGACGAGGCCGTTGCCGACGGGCCGGTGCGGTGGTGCCAACGCCTGGTCGAGCTGACCGTGCCACCGAGGCAGGAGGTGACGCGGCTGGCGGAACAGTTGCGTGAGGCTGCCGTCGAGGCACTTCGGCACGACGGCGGCCGGTCCCGGGCGGCGCTGCGCACCGCGGAGCTGCTCCGCCTCGCCATCGAGCACCACGACGACACCGGCGACGGCCCGTGCCCGGTCTGCGCCGACGGCGCTCTCGACGGAGACTGGCGCACCGCCGCCGCGGCGTCGCTGGCCCGGCTGCGGGACCGCAGTCTCGCCGCCCAGTCGGCGTCGGCGCGGCTGACCGCGCTGCTGCGGCAGGCGCACCACCTGATCGAGGCTCTGGCCGTGCCGGAGGGCGACGCCGGCGAGGTGCCGCTGGACGCGCTGCGCGAGGCCGTGGCGGCGCTGCGGCGCGTACCCAGGGAGCCGGCGCAACTGGCGGCGCACCTCGCCGCGCGGTACCCGGCCGTCGTGACGGCGGCGGACGCGGCCCGCGCGTACGCCGAGGAGATCCTGCGGCAGCGCGACACCGGTTGGCAGCGGGCGGCGGCCGACCTGCGCCACTGGGTCGACGCCGCGGCCAACCTGCCCGAGCGGGAGGCGACGCTGGCCCGGCTGAAGGCGGCGCGGGCCTGGCTGAAGGCCACCGCGGTGCAGTTGCGCAACGAGCGGGTGGCGCCGTTCGCGGAGCACTCGCAGCGGATCTGGGCGCAGCTGCGGCAGGAAAGCAACGTCGAGCTGGGCGCGATGACCCTCGAAGGGGCGAACACGCGGCGGCGGGTGGTGTTCCCGGTCAGCGTGGACGGCGCCGACAACGGCACCGCCCTCGGGGTGATGAGCCAGGGCGAGATGCACGCCCTGGGGTTGGCGACGTTCCTGCCGCGCGGCTGCGCGCCGGAGAGCCCGTTCCGGTTCATCGTCGTCGACGACCCGGTGCAGAGCATGGACCCGGCCAAGGTCGACGGGCTGGCCCGGGTGCTCGCCGAGCTGGCCGAGCAGCGGCAGGTGGTGGTCTTCACCCACGACACCCGCCTGCCCGACGCGGTCCGCCGGCTCGACCTGGGCAAGGCCCGCATCGTCGAGGTGACCCGCGCGGAACGGTCGGTGGTGACGCTGCGGCCCGGCTCCGACCCGGTGAGCCGCTACTTGGACGACGCGTACGCCCTGGCACGCAACGAGGAGATTGCTGCCGAGGTGCGGGGTCCGGTGGTGGCGGAGCTGTGCCGCTCGGCGGTGGAGGCGGCTTGCCACCGGGTCGTGTGGCGGCAAAGGGTGGCGCGCGGGGTGCGGCACGACGACATCGAGGCGGCCATCGTGGACGCGTCGCGGCGGCTGGCCACCACGGTCGGGTTGGCGCTGTTCGACGACGCCGACCGTGGCGGGGACGTGCTCGGATATCTGAGCCGCCGGCACGGGCCGCGGGCGGTGGCCACGTACAAGGCGTGCAAGGAAGGGGTGCACGGGGCGTACCTGGCGGACCTGCCAGGCTTGGTCGCGGACGCCCGCCTGCTGGCGGAGGCGCTGCGGTGACCGCGCCGACGCCGCAGTGCTGCCTGGCGGCGGCCGAGGAGTTGCTGCGCGGCGCGGGCACGCTCGGCGGGGCCGCGGTCACCGCCGGCTGGTGGCCTCGCGCGTGCGCCTGCCTGATCCGGCTCGCCCTCGAAGGCGGCATCGACGCCTACTGGCAGCGGACCAGGCCGACGGTGGCGCAATGCCGGCAGGGCCGGGCGAAGCAGCTGATGCTGCGCGGGCGGCTCGGGCCGGGCGTCGGCGTCGCCCGCCGAGTCGCGTTCGCCTGGGCGACCCTGTCGGCTGCCGCCCACCACCACTGCTACGAGCTGGCGCCGACGGCCGCTGAGCTGCGTCGCCTGCACACCGAGGTGAGCGCCCTGCTCGCCCGGCTCGACGGAGAAACGGAACCCGAACGATGACGTACCCGCAGCCCGGCGACGACTCCACCCGCCCACAGCCGCCGGTCCTCGGCGTCCCGGGACCGTACCCGCCGGTGTCCGGCGCGTATCCGCCGGTCTCCGCCGTGCCCTATCAGCCCGGCAGCTATCCCCAGGCCGTGCGGCCGCCGCTCACGTCAGGGACGGCGACCGCGTCGATGGTGCTGGGAATCCTCGGCGTCCTGGGCGGGTGGTGCCTGTTCGGGTTGCCGTGCCTGCTCGCCGTCATTCTTGGCCACGTCGGCCTGCATGAGACCCGCAACAACGCGAAGTCGGGACGAGGCATGGCCGTCGCGGGCCTGGTCCTCGGCTACGTCTTCGTCGCCCCGATGATCCTGCTCACGGTCATGGTCTTCTTCGGCGGGCTGATCGGCGCGGCCACCCCCTCGACCACCCCCACCCCCTGAGGAAAGGACGGACCGCCATGCCGACCGACCAGAACCGCCACCCGGAGCCGGACGACGACGTGACGCTCGGCGTGAACGCGTTCCAGATCATGGCGCGTCGGTACGTGGAAGGGCGGATCGCCGAACTTTCGCCCCGGCCCGAGGATGCCGATGCCCGCCTGCGCGGGCTGCTTGCCATCTATGAGGACCTCATGGGCAAGGGCCACCCGGATCCGCTGACGTTGCTCGCGAGTGTGCTGGGCATTCCCGTGGACACGCTGGTTGTCCATTTGCGTGCGGCCGGCCGCGACCTGCGGCCGTCGTAGGTTAAGCGGCTCGCTGGCGGGCTCCGCCGCCCACGTCTTGTTCCGCTGGGCGTTGAGGCGAGCACGCACGGTGAGTCCCAGCACGGAAGATCACGTCCGACGATGCGAGGATGAACGCCATGCCTCTCGGGACCGGTTCTCCGGCGCAACCGTTCGCCCATCTCCAGGCGCAGAACTCGGCGCTGTATCGGCAGATCCTGGACGCATTCGTTGCGGCGAAGCAGCGCTTCACCGTGCACCTGCGGCCCGAGGACGTCCTGATCGACATCGGGGCGGGGCCGTCGCTGGAAACCGTTCGCGCCGCCCTGGATCAGCTCGCCGAGTGGGGAAATCTGCGCGCCGACCCCGACACCGGCCGGGTGACAACGGTTGAGGACTTCCACCGGGCCCGCTACCTCTACCAGCTCACCCGGGAGGGGCACGCGGCGGAGGAGGCGATCGCCAGGTACGAGGAGGCGATCGGGCGGCGGGGCGCCCTGCAGTCGGTGGCCCTGTCCGACATCGCGGAGCAGCTGCGCGGGCTGCTGGCCGTCGCCGAAGCGGCGGCGGCTGGCGAGCCGCCGGACGCGGCGAAGACGCACCTGCTGTTGCTGAGCCTCGTCGACCGGTTCACCGGCCTGGCCGACAACGCGCAGGCCTTCATGGCGTCGCTGCGCCGGACGATCGACTTCTCCGACGCCGACGTCGCGGCGTTCCTGGCGTACAAGGAGCAGTTGATCGCCTACCTGGAGCGGTTCATCGCCGACCTGGCCAACCGGGGCGCCGAGATCGCGGCGCTCACCCGCCAGATCGAGGCGGTCGGCGTGACGCCGCTGCTGGAGGTGGCGGCGCGCCGCGAGGCCGCCGACACCGCTCCCACCGAGGAGCACGGTGGCGCAGACGCGCAGGATGGCCTGGACCGGGACGCCTGGGGCGGGCACGACGCCGCCATGCGGCAGGCCCTGGACACCTGGCGCCTGCGCTGGGCGGGGCTACGCGACTGGTTCGTCAGCGGCGACAGCAGCCGCCCTGCCCAGGCGCGGCTGCTGCGTACGGCGGCGATCGGCGGAATCCGGCAGTTGCTGAGTACGGTTGCCGCGATCAACGAGCGGCGGGCCGGGCGGTCGGACCGTTCGGCGGACTTCCGCCGGCTCGCCCTCTGGTTCGCCGAGGCGCCGGACGACGAGGCGGCGCACCGGCTTTGGCACACCGCGTTCGGGTTCTCCCCCGCCCGGCACCTCACCACCACCGCCGAGACTCTCGCCGCCACCGAGGAGCGGCCCGTGCCGGCGGCCACGCCGTGGGCGCGCGCGCCCCGCCTGGAGATCAGCCCTCGGTTGCGCCGTACCGGCTCCTACGAGCGGCGGGGCGCGCCGAACCGGGTGATCGACCGGTCGGAGCAGCGCCGCGTGCTCGCCGAGCGGGTGCGCCGGGAGGCGGAACAGACCGCCCGCGCCCGGGCCGCGCTGGCCACCCCGGGCCCGATCCGCCTCTCCGAGCTGGCGGAGCTGGACTCCGCCGAGTTCCGGCTGTTCCTCCAGCTGCTCGGTGACGCCCTGGCCACCCGCCGGCCGGGCCAGTCGGAGGTGACCACCACGACGTCGGACGGCACGATGGTGGTCCGGCTGCGGCGGGTCGACGCGGCCCCGCCGGTGCGGGTCGTCACCGAGGACGGGGTGCTCACCGGGCCGGAGCATCTCATCGAGATCATCGACCTTGTTGGGGCGGCCCGGTGAGGGGGCGCGCCGTCGCCGACGACGTCCCGGAGGCGCGGCGACGCAGGGCCGCGCGGCTGCTGCTGGCCCGCCCGCTGCTGGTGGCCGGGCTCACCGACGCGGAGACCTACCGGCTGGTCCGGGCGTACGCGGCGGAGCTGCGGGAGTGGTTCGACCGGGAGACCGGCTGGCAGGTGGTGGCCGACGCCCACACGGTACGGCTGGTGAAGCTGACCGCCGACCCGCACGACGGCACGCATCCGGCGCGGGATCCGCGGTCGCGGACCCCGTTCTCCCGGCAGCGGTACGTGCTGACCTGCCTGGCGCTGGCGGCCTTGGAGCGTGCCGACGGGCAGATCACGTTGGGCCGGCTGGCCGAGGAGGTGGTGACGGGGGCCGCCGAGCCGGCGCTGGCGGCGGCCGGGTTCTCGTTCGCGCTGGACCGGCGGGAGCGGCGGGCCGACATGGTGGCCGTGGTCCGGTTGCTGCTGCACTGGGGGGTGCTGCGCCGGGTGGCCGGAGATGAGGAGGCGTACCTGGGTGCCGGCGGAGACGTCCTGTACGACGTGGACCGGCATGTGATCGCCGGCCTGCTCGCCGCGTCCCGGGGGCCGTCGATGATCGACGAGTCGACGGGGCCGGGCCGGCTCGCGGCGTTGACGCTGGAGGTCGTACCGGATGTGGACGACGCCCGGAACCGGGCGCTGCGGCACCGGCTGACCCGGCTGCTGCTGGAGCAGCCGGTGGTCTACCACGACGAGCTCTCCGAGGCTGAGCGCGCCTACCTGACCAGCCAGCGGCACGCGTTGCTGACCCGGATCACCCAGTTCACCGGCTTGGTCGCCGAGGTGCGCGCGGAGGGGATCGCGATGGTCGATCCCGAGGACGAGCTCACCGACGTGCGGATGCCGGCCGAGGGGATGCAGAGTCACCTGACCCTGCTGTTGGCGGAGCACATCGCCGCCGGTGACGGCGGGGTACGGGTCAGCGAGCTGCACCGGCGCACCCGGGAGCTCGCCGTCGAGCACCGGTCGTACTGGCGTAAGCACGCCACCGACCCGGGCGCCGAGGTGGACCTCGTGGCCACGGCGCTGGAGGCGCTGCGCGCGCTGAAGCTGATCCGGGTCGAGCCGGGCGCAGACCCGCTCGTGCTGCCCCGACCGGCGATCGCCCGATATGCCCTGGCCGCGCCGACGATCCGCGAGCCGGCCGCCCGACCGGTGGGCACCGACAAGTCCGAACGATCGAGGGAAACTGCGCGATGACCGTACCGCTGGCCGACCAGCTGCCGCTCCCGGCGAAGGAACGCTGGCAGCCGTTGCGCGCCGGGCTGGTCGACATCTTCTACTACGACCAGGAGGAGTTCCACTTCCACGGCGGGAGCCTGCTGCTGCGGGGCAACAACGGCACCGGCAAGTCGAAGGTGCTGGCGCTGATGCTGCCGTTCCTGCTCGACGGGGACCTGGCGCCGTACCGGGTGGAGCCTGACGGTGATCCGCACAAGCGGATGGAGTGGAACCTGCTGCTCGGCGGCAGGTATCCGCGCCAGGAGCGGCTCGGCTACACCTGGTTGGAGTTCGGCCGCCGTGACCGCGACGGGGACCGTTTTCTCACCATCGGGTGCGGGCTGAAGGCGGTCGCCGGGCGGGGCATCGCCCGGCACTGGTTCTTCGTCACCAGCCAGCGGGTCGGCGTCGACCTGACGCTGGTGGGTGCGACCGGCACGACGTTGACCCGGGAGCGGCTGCGCGACGCGGTCGGGCCCGCCGGAATGGTCTACGACCGGGCGGCGGACTACCGGCGGGCCGTGGACGAGGCGCTGTTCGGGCTCGGCAGCCGGTACGACGCGTTGGTCTCTTTGCTGATCCGGCTGCGCCAGCCGCAGCTGTCGAAACGGCCGGACGAGAAGAGCCTGTCCCGGGCGCTCACCGACGCGCTGCCGCCGCTGGACGAGAACCTGGTCACCCAGGTCGCGGAGGCGTTCCGCAGCCTGGACGACGAGCGGATGACGCTGCGGGAGCTGGCCGAGACGAAGCGGGCCGCCGACGACTTCCTCACCCGCTACCGGCAGTACGCGCGGGTCGCGACGCGCCGCCGGGCCGGGCTGCTACGCCAGCAGCACAGCCGCTACGAACAGCTCGGCAGGGAACTCGCCGAGGCGCAGCGGGCCTACGAGCAGGCCGACGCCGACCTGACCCGGGCGTTGGCGCGCATCGACGGGCTGACGGAGCAGTCCGGGGAGCTGACCACGCGGCTGCAGGCGCTGCGGGACAGCCCGGAGGCGCGTACCGCCGAGCATCTGCGCCGGCTGCGGGGCATCGCCGACGAGCGGGACCAGTTCGCCGCCCGACAGGAGGGGCGCCTGCGCGACCTGGAGGCCGACGTGGCCCGCACCGGCCGGGCCGTGGAGGACACGGCCCGGGAGCTGCAGCAGGCGCAGGACGCCGAGGACGCGGCCCGCGCACAGGTCGAGCGGGACGCCGCAGCGGCGCGACTGGCCGACCGGCACGCGGCGCGGGTGGTGGCCGCGCTGCCGGTCGGGCTGGCCGAGGCGACCCGCGCCGCGGACGAACTGGTCGCCTCACGGTCGAGTTCGCTGCGGACGCTGGACCGGCTCCGCGACGCCGCCGACGCGGCCCGGGGTCGGGCGGACCGGGCCCGCGAGGAGGTGAACCGGCTCGACGCCGAGATGGCCGCCGCGGACCTGCGGATCGCGGAGGCCGAGTCGGCCGCGACCGAAGCGGGTGAGCTGCTGGTCCGGCGGACCCGGGAGCACCTCGGTGGCGTGGTCGAACTGCCGGTCGGTGACCTCGACGGCGTCCTCGCGGAACTGGAGCAGTGGGTCGGCACGCTGGCCGGAGAGAACCCGGCGGCGCGGGAGACGACGCGCGCCGCCACAGCCGCGACAGAGGCCCTCGCCCGCGCCGACGCCGCATTGGAGGCCGAGGAACGCGAGGTCCGCGACGGTCTACAACGGGCCGAGGCGGAGCTACGCCGGCTGGAGGCGGGAACGCATCAGCCGCCGCCCGCACCGCACACACGCGCCGACGAGGCACGCCGGGACCGGCCGGGCGCGCCGCTGTGGCGGGTGGTGAACTTCGCCCCGCAGGTGCCGGCGTCGCAGCGGGCCGGCATCGAGGCAGCCCTGGAGGCGGCCGGCATTCTCGACGCGTGGCTCGACCCCGACGGGGCGCTGCGCGACCCGCTCAGCGGGGACACCGTGCTGCGGCCCGGCGGGGCGGTGACGGCGAACCTGGCCAAGCTGCTCCGCCCGGCGGTCGACCGGGCGGACCCGGCCTGCGCGGCGCTGTCGGACGAAGCCGTCACCGGTGTGCTCGCCACGATCGGCCTCGGCGCCGGCGCAGCGGCGACCTGGGTCGACGTGACCGGCGCGTTCGGCAACGGGGTCCTCGCCGGACGGTGGGCCAAGCCGGCGGCGGAGCACATCGGCGACAGCGCCCGGGAGGCGTCCCGCCGGGCGCGGATCACCCAGCTGCGGCGGGAAGCCGAGGAGCTGTCGGCGCGGCTCGCGGCCGTCGCGGGCCAGCGCGGCGAGCTGCGCCAGCGGCGGGAGCGGGTCGTCGCCGAGGCGCGGGCGCTGCCGTCGGACCAGCCGCTGCGGGAGGCCCACACCCAGGTACGCGGCGCGTACGAGGCCCGCCGCGACATCGTCGGCCGGCACGACGAGGCGGATGCAGCGCTCGGGCGGCGGCTCGCCGAGGCAGCGGCCGCGCTGGCCGAGGCGACCGAGTTCGCCGACGACGTCGACCTGCCGTACGACGTCGAGGAGCTGGCCGCGGTGCGGGACGGGCTGCAGTCGTACCGGGTGGCCCTGGCCGCCTGGTGGCCGACCGTAATGGGCGTGCGTGCGGCGCGCATCCGCCGGGACGAGGCGGCCCAGCTGCACTCCGAACAGCTGGAGCGGCTGGCGCCGGCAGCGGCCGAGGCGGCCGAGGCGCGGGACGCGGCGCGGGCGGCCGAGTGGAGTTCGAGACGCTGAACGCCACCGCCGGCGCGTCCGTGGCGGACCTGCAGCGCCGCATCGCCGAGGCGACCAGCCTGCTGGACGGCTGCGACCGCGACCGTGAGGAGGCCCGCGGGCAGGAGGCAGCGGCCCGGGACGCCCGGGGTGACGCCGGCGGGCGGCGCAGCCGGCTGCAACAGGAGCTGCACGCGGCGACCGGGGACCGGGACGCCGCCGTCGAGGGGCTACGCGCCTTCGCCGGCACCGGCCTGGTCGACCTGGCCTGCCCCGACCTCGAGGTGCCGGACGTGGCGCAGTCGTGGGCGGCGACCCCAGCGGTGGCGCTGGCCCGGGCCGTCGAGCGGGAACTGGCCGACACCGACGACGACGACCGCCGTTGGGATCGGCTGCAGCAGCAGGTCAGTATGGATGTGAAGGCGCTGACCGACGGCCTCTTGCGGCAGGGTCACCAGGTGGTGACGACCATCCGTGAGGAGACGATGGTCGTCGAGGTCAGCTTCCAGGGGCGTAGCCGCACCGTCGCCGACCTGGCCGCCGCGCTGGTTGACGAGATCGACGAGCGGCAGCGGATGCTTTCCGCGCACGAGCGGGAGGTGCTGGAGACGCACCTGGTCAACGAGGTCGCCGGGGCGCTCCAGGAACTGATCGTCGGCGCCGAGCGCCAGGTCGCGGGGATGAACGAGGAGCTGGAGGTGCGGCCCACCTCGACCGGCATGCGGCTGCGGCTGCTGTGGCGGCCGACCCGCGACGCCCCGGCCGGATTGGCCGAGCTGCGCGCCAAGCAGTTGCGGCAGAGCACGGACGTCTGGAACGACGAGGACCGCCGCGCCGTGGGCGCCTTCCTCCAGGAGCAGATCAACCGGGAACGGCTACGCGACGACGCGGCGACCTGGTCGGAGCAGCTCACCCGCGCGCTGGACTACCGGGCGTGGCACGAGTTCACGATCCAGCGGCACCAGGACGGGCAGTGGCGCCCGGCGACCGGGCCCGCGTCCGGCGGTGAGCGGGTGCTCGCGGCGAGCGTTCCGCTGTTCGCCGCCGCATCGTCCTACTACGGCTCGGCCGGCAACCCGTACGCGCCGCGGCTGATCGCGCTGGACGAGGCCTTCGCAAAGGGTGGACGACGACTCCCGGGCGAAGTGCCTCAGCCTGCTGGCCACTTTCGACCTCGGCGTGGTGATGACCAGCGAGCGGGAGTGGGGCTGTTATCCGCAGGTGCCCGGCCTCGGGATCGCCCACCTTGCTCGGCACGACGGCATCGACGCGGTGTTGGTCTCCCCGTGGCGCTGGGACGGACGCGAACGGCACCTGTTGCCCACGCCGGAGCGGCCGGCGCCGCGGCAGCGGGACCCACAGCCGCACGAGCATCATCCCGAGCCGGGGACGACCCCGGGCCTGTGGGACGGGCCGTGACCGACCTGGAACGGCTGCGCCGGCAGCTCGGCGGGGCGGAGACCGAACGGCTGTTCCAGCGGTTACGCCGCCGCATCGCCCGGGGACAGCCGCTGACCGGCACCCTGAGCCTGGACGGGCCCAGCCCGGACGAGCGGCGGGCGGTGGAGCGGGTCCTGGGCCGCCCGCCCGGTCGCGGCAGCACCCTGACCATCAACCTCGACGAGCTGGATCGGACCATCCGGCGCAGCGGAATGCACCCCGACGGCTTGGCCGGGGCGGTCGAGGCGCTGACCGGAGGCGTCGCGGTACTCGCCGAGGTGCGGGCCGCCGAGGCCGCCGCCTGGCAGACCTCCCTCGCACCGCTCGCCGTGCTCGGCGGCGCGCGCGCCGAACTGGCCGAATGGTGCGCCGCCCCGGGCACGGCCGCGCTGCTACGGCGGCTGGCCGGTACGCCGCCGGCGGCGGCGCGGCTCGTGGCCGACCTGGTTGCCGTCCTCGCCACGCTGCCTGCGGACGGGGAACCATTAGCCCGAATCGCGGCCCGCACCACCGGCGACGCGCACGCGCTCGACGCCGGCCGGGCGCTGGAGACAGTGGCCCGCTCTGCCGTCCGGGCCACCTGGTGGCAGGACGCGCCGCTGCCCGAGTCGGCCGCCGAGCAACGCCGGATGCTCTGGTACGCCGCCGGGGTGTTCCTCGACGGTCTCTCCTGGACCGTACTCGCCGTCAACCTGCCCACGATCCCCGGATGCCGGCTGCACGACCTCGTCGCGCCCGCCGCCGCGCTCGGGGAGCCGGTCGTCGTGACCCTGCGCCAGCTCGCTCGCGGAGAGCCCCGTTTCGCCGCCCGGACCGTGTACGTCTGCGAGAACCCCACGGTGCTGGCCGCCGCGGCCGACCAGCTCGGTGCGGCGTGCCCGCCGCTGGTCTGCGTCGGCGGCCAGCCCAGCACCGCGGCGCTGCGGCTGCTGGCCAGCCTGGTCCAGTCCGGCGCCCGCCTGCGGTATCACGGCGACTTCGACTGGGGTGGCCTGCGGATCGCCAACCTGCTGCGCGGCAGGGTGCCCTGGCAGCCGTGGCGCTACAGGACCGCCGACTACCTGGCCGGGGTCGCAGCCCGCACCGCCCAGCCGAGTACCGGAGGGTCGCTGAGTGGCATGCCGACCGACGCGGCCTGGGATCCGCGACTCGCTGCGGCGATGCTCGCGGCCGGGGTCCGAGTCGAGGAGGAACTGGTGCTCGACAAGCTGATCACCGATTTGTCGGCGGCGACGGGACATTGAGGTCGCCGCTGTCGGGGCCGTAGGCGTTGCAAAACGGCTGCAACCGCACGACGTCGACGAGTCTCGCCCGGGGGATCATGGACAGGATCGCAATCGTCGGCTGCGGCGGCAGTGGCAGGTCAACCGTCGCCCGGCAGCTGGCCCGGATCTTCAATTCACCACTGACTCACCTCGACGCGATCTACTACGCCGAACAGTGGAACCCGGTGCAGGAGCAGTTCGCTGACCAGCAAAGGCAGCTGGTTTCATGGGAGTAATCCTCGGTGAGGAGTGCGTCGTGTCTGCCCTGGCCGAGGCGGCGGATTTCCCAGAGATCGCTCAGCCACCCCATCCGCAGCCACCCCATCCATACGAGGGAGGTCTGAGGTACTAGCATTGCCGCAGTCCGGGACGGCTCTGCTGAAACGAGGCGAAATGCGTTGGCTCCGGCGGTTACTGGGCGGCGGGCGGGTCCAGCTCGATCCGGGGCGGCAGCAGGCACTGCTACGGGACGTTCAGTGCCGGTACGGCGCTCGCGCGGAGGTCCGTTTTTCCGAGCAGGTCGAGGCGGTCACCGCAATGTTGAACGGCGACGACGGCTTGGTGGTGGCGGCCCGGATCGTGAGCCAGGTCGCCGACGAGGCCCACGCGGACCTACAGGCCCAGGCCAACGAAATACACCGACGGACGGGCCGGCGGCTCGTGGTGCACCGCCGGAACTATCGGCCACTGTGGATGGAGGCCGGCTCAGCCCTGCGGTGGCCACTGTTCACGTTGCCGTGCGGCTTCCACCCGTACGCGCAGGTGGCCGCCGCCGTCGCGGTAGTCGGCAGCCAGGCGCCCCGGCTCGATCAAGTGACCGACCCGAACCCGCTCCTGACCCGCGTGTTCGAGGTCCTCGACCTCACCACCGCCGGCTGGGAGTACGGCCGGGTGCGGATAGACACCGACGCTGCTGCCCTGGCGGATAGACTGATCTCGAGCGCTGGGCAGGTCCTTGCAGCCATGGACGACCCGCCCCGGCTGCCACCTCCGGTTCGTGAGTGGATGCGCCGCAACAACACCTTCGACGTGCACGATCCGACCGGCCCTCGGGCGGTAGGCGTGATCAATGTGGGCGCGAGGATGCGGGAGTGTCTCCTGGTCTAAAGAACACGGCGGCAACCGGATGCAGCCGGTGGCGCCGGCGTTCATCGCTTCGACCGCGCGTGCCGCGCTCGATGCCGGCTATCACGTCATTCTGGAAGGCATCCTGGACAACCGCGGCCATGGCGCGATCCTGCGCCGGCTCATCGCCGAGCATTCCGGGCCGAGCACCGTCTTCTACTTCGACGTGTCGTTCGACGAGACGGTGCGCCGCCACCTCAGCCGCGCGGAGCCGATTCCGGTCACCGCCGACCAGATGCGCGAGTGGTATGTGTCCCGCGACCTGCTCGGTGTCGACGGTGAACACGTCCTGGCGGAGACCACCGGCTTCGACGGAGCTGTCACGACGATCCTGCGCGCCAGCGGCCTGGCCGAGGCCGAGGCTTTGACTCCGTGCCCAACCCGTTGCCCCCGCTGCGCCGAGAAGAGCAGCGCCACAGCTGATCTCGGCGGCGCCGGTGGGTAAGCCGGCCATAGGTGAACAGCCGGGCGGCCAAGGTCAAGATGGGGCGCCACCCGAGTGGCTGCGGCTCGCCTCGGCGGGTGAGCAAGTCCGGGTCTGGCCGCCCGCCCCTGGCGACGAACCCCGCCCTGATCGAGACGGCTACCGACGCACGGGTGCGCCAGAGCATCGGTGGCCCCCTTGATCCGGTCATCGCGGCAGCCAGGGCCTCACAGAAGGTCGCTGCCCGTCCGGGGACCGGGCGCAGCGATCGCCACGTTCTCGCCCTTTCGAGGACGTGGTCGTTGCGATCCTCGCCCGGTCCGGGACCGAGCGCAGCGTCGTAAGTGGCCTTGTCGACCCGGCGGGTACCGGCGACGTTGCGATCCTCGCCCAGCGCGGTGGCCGGGCGCAGCTCGTCGGCGCGCAGTGCGGCGCCCGACATGAGTGACGCGTTCGAACATGCAGGGTCGGCGGTGGACCCAAGGCGCATAGGCGGGGGCAGACCCGGCTGCATCCTGTCCCCGCCGGGCGAGGACCGCAACGCAGCCAGTCAGTGGACTGGTACCACCGATGGACCGCGCCTGACCGAGCGCACCGGCGAGACCCTGGTCTCACCCGAGCACCGAACTGGTCGTTGTGACGTAGCTTGCCGATGTGCCGTTGATCGACATCACCACGGTGGTCCGCGCGCCGACGGAACATGTCTTCGACCTCTCCTTGGATGTCGACGCGCACACCGCCTCCATGTCCTCAGCCGGAGAGCAGGCGGTGGCTGGCATCCGGTCCGGTCGAATGGCCCTCGACGACACGGTCACCTGGGCCGCTCGACACTTCGGTATCCGCTGGCGGATGACCTCGAGGATCAGCGCATACGACCGCCCCCATCGGTTCGTCGACGAGCAAGTCACAGGCCCATTCCGCCGTTGGCACCACGAGCACACCTTCACCTGGGACGATGCTAGCGAGGCCACCGTCATGCGTGACGTGATCGACTTCGCCGCCCCGTTCGGCGTGCTTGGGTGGCTAGTCACCAAGATCTTGTTGCTGCGGTACATGCGCCGGCTGATCCAGGATCGGAACGCCTACCTTGTCAGCACCCTCTCCCACCAAGCCGACCTGCCCTGACCATGGAACCGTGCGCGAGGTTCAAGGAGCTCTTTCATCCTGCGTAGCGATTGGCTTCGACCCGGTGCAGGACCAGGATGGCCTGCACGATCGTGGTGGCTCGACGTGCCACCTCCACCGATCCGGCGACCACGCGACCTGACCAGGCAACGCACCAACCTCGTGCGCGAGAGAGCCCGAGCACTCAACCGGCTGGACAAGGTCCTTGAAGACGCCGGCATCAAGACGTCACTGGTACTCGCCAAGACGCTGAGCATGTCCTCACGGGCGATGATCGAGGCCCTGATTGCGGGTGAACGAGACGCAGCGGTGCTGGCCGACCTGGCGATCGGCAAAGCCCGCGCAAAGATCGCGGACCTGCGCGAAGCGCTGGTCGGGAACTTCAACCATCATCACGTGTTCCTCGCCGACCAGGCCCTGCGACACATCGACTTCATCGATGGCCAAATCCGCGCCTTCGACCGGCAGATCGAAACCGAGCTGCAGCCCTTTCAGCACCACCACGACCGCCTGATCACGATCCCGGGAGTGTCCACTCGCATCGCGCAGATCATCATCGCGGAAACCGAGCGGACATGACTCGCTTCGCCTCTGCCGCCATGCTGGCAAGCTGGACCGGGGTGGCGCCGGGCAACAACCAGTCCGGACTCGCGACACACCCCGCGCCGACCACTCATGGCAACAGATGGCTGCAGGGAGCGCTCGGAGACGCCGCCGCAGCCGCGGCCCGGACGAGGAACACCTACCTCAACGCCTACTACCAACGGCTTGTCCGCCGAAGAGGCAAGAAACGATCACTCGTCGCAGTCATGCACAAGATCATCATCAGCACATAGCACATGCTCACCAACGACAGGTACTACCAAGACCTCGGCCCTGACCACTGGGTCACCAACCCTCAGCAAGCCGAGCGTCGCCGACGCCGTCTCCTCGCAGAACTCCACGCGCTGGAGGCGACAACCTCCGACCAGCACCCAACTGACCACCCCACCGTGCCAGCTTCTTTTCGAGTCAGATCCTGACCAAGCTCCGCTGCTGCCCCCGACGGGCCACCGCGATCATCAAGGCCATCCTCGCCCTACATCACGGCCCGGCCAGCCAAACCCACGATGAAAAGCGCTCACTCATGGTGGACGGGGCGTACGCGGCGACGTCAGACGGCACCGGCTCAAGCGCGACGGCAGGCGAGATCGACATTCACACCGAAGAGGTCGGCTGGGGCTGTAGTGATCCGCAAAGCCCAGCCGACCGACGAACATGGCTCGAGGTCGATGCGGCTTGCACTTCAGCGCTTGCGGGTCCGCCCTGCGGGCGGCCTCCGGCCGTCCTCGGGCAGCCGACGGCGCCGTCTCAATTCTCGTCTCGTTCACTGACGTTCGTCACGGGTCAGGAACGGCTGTTAGGTGTCGATTTTCCTGATCATGGACGTCTGTGGACCTCTTCAGCGTCGACCAGAAATTCTTGCGAGGTGCACCTGCCCATGGGGTGTGGTCAGAACGAGATACTCGCCACAGCAGCCGTCACAAGACGCTGACCCGCCGCCGAGGCGCGGGGGCCGGTATCCTGTCCCGCCGACCGGTTCGGACACCGACCGGACTACCGGGCGGCGGGCCGGACCACGAGTTGGCTCACCTGCGGCAGCCGGACGCCGAGATCCCGCGACCGGCCGGTCGCCGCGTCGACGGCGGCGAGTTGCCCGTCCAGTCCGGTGACGAACAGCCACTTGCCGTCCGGGGACCAGACCATGGACCCCGGACTGGCCTCCACCGGCAGGTCCAGCACACGAACGACACCCGAGCGCAGATCCAACAAATGGACCCGGGGCGCGCCGGTGGCGTTCATGGCCACCAGGGCGGCCATCCGACCGTCACCGGAGATCGCCCCCCGGTCGAAGGCGGTGATCTCGGCCGGCAGCGTGACCGCCCGCCGGGCACCGCCGGGGTGTGAGATCAGCACGCCCGCGCACCGCAGACGCTCGTCGCACTCCCGGGCCAGCCAGTGACCCGGGCCGACGGCCACCAGGTCGCCCGTGGTGATCCGGCGGACCCCGTCGGGACGGACGGTGTAGACCCCGCCGGTCGCGGTGATCGCCGGATAACCGGCCCCGTCCGGCTGGGCGAAGCTGCTGACCCCCGCAGGCAGGGCGATCTCCACACCGGTGGCCCTGCCGTCGAACCGGGCCAGCAGCATCCTGGGCCGCACGCCGT
Organism: Micromonospora sp. NPDC052213; assembly: GCF_040679695.1. Taxonomy (NCBI): domain Bacteria; kingdom Bacillati; phylum Actinomycetota; class Actinomycetes; order Micromonosporales; family Micromonosporaceae; genus Micromonospora; species Micromonospora sp. NPDC052213. Next base: position 449 of record NZ_JBFAVI010000054.1, on the reverse strand, counting down.
CGCCGTCGGACACCCACACCGACTCCGGATCCGGCCCGGGCAGCATCGTTCCGGACCGGTCAAGGTCGTTGGTTGTCTCCGTCGATGGCCGGCCGTCGGGCACCCGATAGCCCTCCACCGCGTCGACGGGACGGATGACCACCCCGTCCGGGGAGAGCAGGAAGCTGACCGGGCCGGTGCTCTGCAGCGCCCGCACCGGGGTGATGCTCACCCGGCCCCGCGCGAACTCGATCCGGATCACCGCGTCCGGCCCCCGGCCGTACAGCTGCCAACCGCCGGTGATCCCGAGCAGGGGCCGCCCGACCTCAGTGACCGCCGGTGACGCTCCGGTCGTGGCTGGCCCCGGGGTGGCCGGGGCGGTGGCCGCGGGCGCCGACGACGCGGCCGGCGGCGACGGCGACCGGCGCGCCCGGGGCGGAACCCGGTCGGCCCCGGGACGCGCGGACACG
>NZ_JBFAVI010000053.1:0-39108 GCF_040679695.1 Micromonospora sp. NPDC052213 | reverse complement strand
GGCGGGGCCACGGTCTCCCGTGGCCCCGCCCCCGTGCTGTGGCTACTTGCCGGCCGGCTTCAGGCAGAGCACCCGGTTCGCCCCGTCGCCGGGGAGCACCACGTGCGGCTGGGCCGGGTCGGCGCACTTGTCCTTCGCGTCCACCTTGGAGACCACGGTGAAGGCACCCGCCTCACCGCAGTTCGCCGCCGCCGCGCCCTCGCCCGACTGCTTGACGCAGCTGCCGACCGCCGGATCGAAGGCCGGGGCCTCCTCCGCGCCGCCGACCTTGCCGAGCAGCATGAGCAGGCCCAGCGGCACCGCCAGGATCAGCACCGCGGCGACGAGCACCGCGGCGAGCACCCGCCCGTTGCGCACCTTGGGCGTGGGCGCCTCGGTCTTCGGCTCCGCGATGGGCTTGAACGAGTCGAACCGGCCCTGGTCCTGTTCCGGAGCGCCCTGGTCCCAGGAGGACGGGGCGGGCTGCTGCCCGGGCGGCGGGAACGCCGGCGGGAAGGCGTCGCCTGGTGCGGGATCGGCCATCGGGGCGGGCCCGTAGCCGGGTGCCGCGCCGCCAGCGGCGCCGGCGGCCGGGGCGCCGAAGTGCTCGGCGGGGCGGTCCGCGCCATCGTGCGGCCGGACCCCGTTGACGGGCCGGCCGTTGGCCGGCGCGTCGACGAAGGACGGCACGCCCGGCGGGAAGGCCGGGGGCGCGGCCGGCGACGCGGGCGCGACCGGAGCGGCGGCGCCGAAGGCGGCCGCTCCCCGGTCCCGGTCGTCGAAGCGGGGGTCCGGCCCCTGGTCGAAGCGGGGGTCCGGCCCCTGGTCGAAGCGCGGCTCGGGAGCCCGGTCGAATCGCGTGTCCTGGTCGAACCGGGCGTCCGGGCCCTGGTCGAACCGCGTGTCCTGGTCGAACCGGGCGTCCTGGTCGAACCGCGTCTCGGGCCCCTGGTCGAACCGCGGCGGCGGCGGCGCGTGGTCCGGCCGGTGCCCGTACGGCTCGTCCTGCGCCGGTGCGTCCGCTGGCTCCGGGCGGGCCGGCCGGCCGTACACCCGGGGCTGCGGTGCGGGGGTGCCACCCGGCTGCAGGGGCTGGTCGGCCGGCGGCATCACCCTGCTGGCCAGCGGCACCGCGGCGCTCGCCGAGACGCTGCCGGCCGCCGCCTCGGCACCCTCCGGCGCCGGTACGGCCGCCCGCCCGCCCAACTCCGGTGAGGTACGCGGAGCGGGCACCACCGGCCCGGCGGTGGACTGCGGCTCCTCGTGCCGGGAGCCGGCCTGCGCCCAGCCCGGCTGCTCCTGCCCGTACGCCGGCACACCGCCCTCCCGGGCGGACTGCTCGGGCGCGAACTGGGCCGGCGGAACGTAGTCGGCCGGCGGGGCGGCGGCCAGGCTGGCGCCGGGCACCCGCTGCTCCTGGGGCGGCAGTGGCACCGCGTTGGCCGGCGAGATGCCGGGGCCCGGAGGGGGCTGGTAGATCGGCGGCTCCTCGGCGCGCTCCGCCTCCCAGCCGTTGCCGGCCCGGTTGGCGGCGGGCTCGCCCGCCCCGGCGCGGCCCCACGCCTCGTCGGCCGACCACGGCTCGACGTCCGGTACGGCCGGGCCGCCGGCCCGCTGCGGCAGGCTCTCGGCCGCGGGGCCCCACGGCGGCGTCCCGCCGTCGCCGGACGCGGGAACGCCTGCCCGGCCGGGCGGGGTGGAGGTCGGTGCGGAGGTGCCCCAGCCGTTCGGGTCCCGGTCCTCGGGCTGCTGCGGCACCGAGGCCGCGCCTCGGGTCGAGGCCGGCTCGTCCCGGCCCGGCCACTCGTCGCCCTGCTGCTGCCCGGCAGCGGTCCAGCCGCCGGAGCGGGTGGGGTCGTCCTGGGCGGGCCAGGGCTGCGGGGCGGGGGCGGCCTGCGGGACCTGGGCGGCGCCGCGCGCGGCCTGCTCGGGCTGCGCCCACGCCGGGGACGCCTGCTCGGGCTGCTTGTCCTGCTGGACGCCGCCTACCCAGCCACCGGAACGGTTCGGGTCGTCCTGCTGGGCGGCCCAGCCGTCCTGCCGGGGCCGGTCGTCCGGGGTGGCGTCGTCGGCCCAGCCGCTGGAGCGGGCCTGGTCGTCCTGCTGTCCGGCCGTCCAGCCGCCGGAGCGGTTCGGGTCGTCCTGCTGCTGCCCGGCAGCGGTCCAGCCGCCGGAGCGGGCGGGGTCGTCCTGGGCGGGCCAGGGCTGCGGGGCGGGGGCGGCCTGCGGGACCTGGGCGGCGCCGCGCGCGGCCTGCTCGGGCTGCGTCCACGCCGGGGCGGGCTGCTCGGCCTGGGCCCAGGCGGGCTGGTCGGGGGCGGCGTGCGGCGGGGCGGCGGCGGCCCATGCGGGACCGGGCTGCTCCGCCGGCGCGCCGGCCCACGCCGGCTGTGGGGACCCGCCGGGGGGTCCCCAGGAGGCGGGCGGGGCGGGGTCGGCCTGCTGCGGGGCCTGGCCGGCGCCCCAGGCGGGGGCCGCCTGCTGCTCGTTCTGGTTGGCCCAGGCGGGAGGGTTCGGCTGCCCGGACGGGGGCGGGGGTGCCCAGCCCAGGTCGGGGGCGCCGCCGTAGCCGTTGCCCTGCTGCGCCGGGCGGTCGCCGTACGGCGCCGGTCCGCCGGCGCCCGGCGACACCTCGTCCGGCTGCTGGCCGGGGTGGTGCGTGCCCTCGGACGTCATGCGTGCGCCTCCTCCATCACCTGTCGGCCGCCGCTGCCGATCGGTCTGCTCGGCAGGGTGGCCGGCGTCGCCGGTGTACCGACCGTGCCGGCTCCCCGCACCGTATCCGGTGGCTGCCCGAGGGCTTCCGGGGAGCACCGGTCGTCACTCCCTGTGGCCGGGTGGTGTCGAGCGGCTTCTATCGACTCGACCTGCTCCCGGTCGGCGGGCGACGACCGAAGCCCACCGTACCGGGCGCTGCGGCGGGGTGGAATCCCGGTGTCAATGGGTGTGAAACGCCGATGGCCCGCCCGGGCGGACCGGGCGGGCCATCGATCTTGGAGGAGGTGAGGAACGATCTGGGCGTCAGCTCATGTGACGCTGGGCGATGGCGAGGATCTCTTCGCGGACCGCGGGCGAGTTGGCGGAGCGCAGCGCGTGCTCGATGGCACGGGCGCGGCGGTTGGCGTCGCGGCGGTTACGGATTCGCTCGATCATGCTCATGGTGGTCTCTCCTCCTGGCTATTCGGTTGTCAGCCCCTTGATGTCTCTATTGAACCGCAGAGCGGCCCTAACTTCCATCGATTATTAGGTGAGCTGGGACACGAGCCGAACAATCGAAGGTCAAACCGGCCCAGGAGCCGATGTTTCTGTCTCCCAACGGTCACGGCCGGTGTGCCGGGCGTTCACCCGAGGCACACCGGCCGTGGCTGGTGTCGAGACCCGTCAGGTCCAGGCGAGCAGCGCCGCCTCCGGGTCGGCCAGGAAGTCCCCGATGTCACGCAGGAACTTCGAGCCCAACTCGCCGTCGATGATCCGGTGGTCGAACGACAGGCCCAGCGTGGTGACCTGGCGTGGGCGGACCTTGCCCTTGTGCACCCAGGGCATCTCGCGTACGGCGCCGAAGGCCAGGATCGCCGACTCGCCCGGGGGCAGGATCGGCGTGCCCGTGTCCACGCCGAAGACGCCCACGTTGGTGATCGTCAGCGTGCCGCCCGACATGTCGGCCGGCGAGGTCTTCCCCGCCTTGGCCGTCTGCACCAGGTCGGTCATCGCGTCCGCCAACTCGCGCAGCGAGAGCCGGCCGGCGTCCTTGATGTTCGGCACGATCAGCCCCCGCTCGGTGGCCGCCGCGATGCCCAGGTTGACGTAGTCCTTGACCACGATCTCGTCGCCGGCCCAGGTCGAGTTGACCATCGGGTGGCGCCTGACCGCCAGCAGCACCGCCTTGGCGACCAGCAGCAGCGGCGAGACCCGCACGTCGCGCCACTCCCGCCGGCCGCGGAGCCGGTCCAGGGCCTTCATCGCCCGGGTCACGTCGACGGTCAGGAACTCCGTCACGTGCGGGGCGGTGAACGCCGAGCGGGACATGTTCTCGGCGGTGAGCTTGCGTACCCCCTTGACCGGGATGCGCTGCTCGCGGTCCGCGCCGAAGCTCGCCGCCGCCGTGGCCGGGGCCGCCACCGTCAGCGGCTCGGCCGCCGCCGGCGTCCCACTCGCCGCCCGCTGCACGTCCTCCCGGGTGATCGAGCCCAGCGGGCCCGATCCGGTCAGCGCGGACAGGTCGACGCCGAGGTCCTTGGCGAGCTTGCGGACCGGAGGCTTGGCCAGCACCGGGCCGCCGGCCCGGCCGTGGCCGTTCGACGGCGCGGTCGGCACCGGGGCCGCCGGCGCCACCGGAGCGACCGGCGCGGCCGGGGCCGGCGGAGCGGCCGGGGCCGCCGCCTGCGCCGGCACCGGGGTGCCGCCCTTGCGCGGACGCCGCTTGGCGGCGGTGGTCCGCGGGCCGTAGCCCACCAGCACGGCGGTACGCCCACCCGGGGCCGGACCGCCGATCAGGCCCGGCTCGACCGCGCCCTCGGCCGGCGCCACCTCGACCGCGGCCAGCGACGCCGCCGACGGGGCGGGCAGGTCGGCGGCCGGCGCACCGGTCGTCGACGCCTCGATCGGCCCGGCGCCCGGATCGGTGTCGATCGCGATGATCGGCGTGCCGACCTCGACCGTGGTCCCCTCCGGGTGGAAGATCGCCTGCACCTGGCCGGCCCACTTCGCGGGGATCTCGACGGCCGCCTTGGCCGTCTCCACCTCGACGATCGGCTGGTTCAGCTCGATGACGTCGCCGACCTTGACCAGCCAGGCGAGGATCTCGCCCTCGGTCAGGCCCTCGCCCAGGTCGGGAAGGTTGAACTCCTTGATCCGCGACATGCCGCTCACCAGCCGAAGGTGCGGTCGACGGCGTCGAGCACCCGGTCGAGGTCGGGAAGGTACTCCTCCTCCACCCGGGAGGCCGGGTAGGGAGTGTCGAAGCCCGTCACCCGCAGCACCGGGGACTCCAGGGAGTAGAAGCACTCCTCGGTCACCCGGGCCGCGATCTCCGAGCCCAGGCCCAGGTTGCCCGGGGCCTCGTGCACGACCACGCAGCGGCCGGTGCGCTTCACCGACTCGTACGCGGCGGTCAGGTCCAGCGGGGAGAGCGTGCGCAGGTCGATGACCTCCAGCTCGCGGCCGTCCTCGGCCGCGGCCGTCGCCGCGTCCAGGCAGGTCCGCACCATCGGCCCGTACGCCAGCAGGGTGGCGTCGGTGCCGGCCCGGGCGACCCGGGCGGAGTGCAGCGGGTACGCCTCGGACAGCGGGGCGTCCAGCTCGACCGGGCCCTTCTCCCAGTAGCGCCGCTTCGGCTCCATGAACACGATCGGGTCGTCCGAGGCGATGGCCTGCTGGATCATCGTGTACGCGTCCTGCGGGCTGGCGCAGCTCACCACCTTGAGGCCGGCGGTGTGGGCGAAGTACGCCTCCGGCGACTCCGAGTGGTGCTCGACCGCGCCGATGCCGCCGCCGAAGGGGATCCGGATGACCATCGGGATCCTGACCTTGCCCTGCGAGCGGTAGTGCATCTTCGCCACCTGCGACACGATCTGGTCGTACGCGGGGTAGACGAAGCCGTCGAACTGGATCTCGCAGACCGGGCGGTAGCCGCGGATGGCGAGGCCGACCGCGGTGCCGATGATGCCGGACTCGGCGAGCGGGGTGTCGATCACCCGCTGCTCGCCGAAGTCCTTCTGGAGGCCGTCGGTGATCCGGAAGACGCCGCCGAGCTTGCCGACGTCCTCGCCCATGATGACGACCTTCGGGTCGTTCTCCAGGGCCTTGCGCAGGCCGGTGTTGAGGGCCTTGCCGAGGGTGAGCGTCTCCGTGGCCATCAGTGGGCGCTCCCCTCGAACGACTCCATGTACCTGCTGAACTGCGCCCGCTGCTCGTCGAGCTCGGGGGACCCGGTGGGGTAGACGTGGTCGAACATCGTCACGGGCTCCGGGTTGGGCATGGCGAGCACCCGCTCGCGCAGGTGCACCGACTCGGTGCGGGCCTGCTCGTCGACGTCGGCGAAGAAGTCCGCGTCGGCGATCTGCTGCTTGGTCAGGAACGCCTTCATCCGGGCGATCGGGTCCTTGGCCTGCCAGGCCTCGACCTCGCTGGCGATCCGGTAGCGGGTCGGGTCGTCGGAGGTGGTGTGCGCGCCCATCCGGTAGGTGTAGGCCTCGATCAGGCTGGGGCCCTGGCCGAGCCGGGCGTTGTCCAGCGCGTGCCGGGTCACCGCGTACGACGCGAGCACGTCGTTGCCGTCCACCCGGACCCCGGGGAAACCGAAGCCGCCCGCCCGCTGGTAGAGCGGGACACGGGTCTGCCGCTCCAGCGGCTCGGAGATGGCGTACTGGTTGTTCTGGCAGAAGAACACCAGGGGGGCGTTGAAGACGCTGGCCCAGACGAACGACTCGTTGACGTCGCCCTGGCTGGTGGCGCCGTCGCCGAAGTAGGCGATCACCGCCTCGCCGTCCTCGGTCCCGGTCTTGCCGTCCATGCTGACGCCCATGGCGTACCCGGTCGCGTGCAGGGTCTGTGCCCCGATCACGATCGTGTACATGTTGAACTTGAACTCGTTCGGGTCCCAGCCGCCCTGGTCGACGCCCCGGAACAGGCCGAGCGGCATGATCGGGTCGATGCCCCGGCAGTAGAGGACGCCGTGCTCCCGGTAGGTCGGGAAGGCCATGTCCTGGGCGCGCAGCGCACGCCCCGAGCCGACCTGCGCGGCCTCCTGGCCCAGCAGGCTGGCCCACAGGCCCAGCTCGCCCTGGCGCTGCAACGCGGTGGCCTCGGCGTCGAGCTTGCGCACCAGCACGAGGTCGCGGTAGAGCCCGCGGTACTCCTCGTCGGTGAAGTCGACGCGGTACTCCGTCCCGTCCGGGCCGGTCGCGCTCTCGATCCGCTCACCCTCCGGGGTGAGCAACTGCACCAGCTGCGGGTCGCCGGTCGCGCCCTTCCTGGAGCGGGGTGCGGCCCGCCGGCCGCGGCTGGAGACCCCGGGGTCGCCCTTTGCCATCCGTCTCTCCCTGTCTGTCTGCGTCGGCACCGGGGGGTCACCCGGCCGCGCAACTCGTGCGCCTGTCCGGCTGGTGCCGGACCGGTTCCTGGCGGCCGCGCCTAGCCCCGGTGGGGGTTGCCGCGCGGCGTGAAGCCGGATTCTTGGCCGAACCCGGTTCGGGAGCGCCGGCGCCCAGCCGCGCCTGCCGCGGGGGTGCGCGGAGGTCGAGGCTGCGTTGCCGTCGTGGTCCATATTCGCATCACACGTGAGCGCGCCCACAGTACGCCCGCCCCGCACCGGGAGGGCGGCCCGCTTCGTTACACGAAGCGCCGGGTGTCCGTTCCATCGACTCGCGGCCGATCCGGCGATGGTTCGTCACCGTTCGGGCAGATACGCGTGTCGACACGCGGTAGGGGGTTGGCTGACGGAGCGTCACTGGGCAGGCTGATTGGCGGGAGGATGGCCCAGGTCGAGCGGTTTGCCGGTTCCTCTCGGCGATGCGGTACCGCCGGGCGGTTCGGGTCGGACGCCGTCGCGGCGTCCCGCTGCCCCGGCCGGCGGGAGGCCAACGAGGAGGAGTGCGCGGTGTCCGATCCAGTCGAAGGCCCCGGTGCCCCGTTCCTCGGTCGGCACCGTGCGGCCGGTGGCTACCGCCGACTGGTGGGCGCCCACCGGGCGCCCGGGTCCGGCGGGCCGCCCCGGGGCTACCTGTTCACCGTGGCGCTGCTCGCCGGCACCGCGTCGATGCCGATCCTCGCCGCGATCAGCACCGGCTCCGCCACGGTCGGCAGCACCGCCCTGCCCGAGAGCGGCACCCCGTTCCTGCCCACGCCCTCCGTGGGCCCGGTGGTGATCCCGGTGCCGGCGACGAACCAGCCGGGGGTCGCCCCGTCGACCCCGTCCCCGGCCGTGGCGACCCCGAGCACCTGGCGGCCCGCCGCGCCGGCCCCGCGTACGCCGGTCGTGGCGGCGCCGGGCCCGGGGTCGGTGGTGCGGCCCGCGCCCCCGCCCCCGCCCGCGGTGGTCCCGTCGCGCCCGCCGGGCGGCCGGCCGGTTCCGCTGCCCTCACCGAGCCCGTCACCCAGCCCGTCCACGTCGCCCTCGCCCGAGCCGACCCCCTCGCCGAGTCCGTCCCCGGTGATCACGGCGACCGGCTCGCCGACCCCGGGACCGTCGGCGGAGCCCACGAGCACCGTCTCGCCGCCGCCCGCCGACCCCACGCCGACCCCCGGTCCCACGCCGACCTCGTCCCCGAGCGGCCCACGGCCCGCCGAGACTTCCCGCCTTACGGTCGAGCCCGCCGGAGTGCGGGCCGGCGCCGGGCGGCCACGGGTACGGTGACGGCCGACGGCAGGTGAGCCGCCCGACGGCGCAGCGCGGGTCGGGCCGCCGGTGGGTGGACGGGGTGGCTCCGGGCGCGGCCCGGGGCGGAGCAGAGGCGGAGCGCTGAGCGGAGCGGACGGCACGGGCGCAGGGCCCTCGACCCGCCCGGACGCCGTGCCGCGTCGCGGTCCCACGCTGCGGCTCGCCCGGCTCGTCACCGAGCTGACCGCGCCCGCGGTGCTGGTCTCCCTGCTGACCGTGGCGGTCGGCTGGCACAGCACCCGGGGCGCGCACGGGCTGGCCTGGGGCCTGCTCGCCACGCTCTTCGTCAGCGGCATCCCGTTCGCGTACATCGTCGGCGGGGTGCGCCGGGGCCGGTTCACCGACCACCACGTGGGCGTCCGCGAGCAGCGCCGCGTCCCGCTGCTGTTCGGCCTCTGCTCGGTGGCCGCCGGCCTGGCCCTGCTCGCGGTCCTCGGCGCGCCCCGCCCGGTGCTGGCCCTGGCCGCCGCCGGGCTGCTCGGCCTGGTGGTCGCCGTGGCCGTCAGTCACTGGTGGAAGATGTCGATCCACTCGGCGGTGGCCGCCGGCACGGTGGTGGTGCTGGTGCTGACGTTCGGCGCCGCGCTGCTGGCGACCGCGCCGCTGCTCGCGCTCGTCGGCTGGTCCCGGGTCCGCCTGAACGACCACACCGTGCCCCAGGTGGTCGCGGGAGCCCTGCTCGGCGCCCTGATCGCGGGCGTCGTCTTCGCGCCCCTCCGCTGACCCGTCCTCCGCCCACCGCCCGGCCCCCCACCCGGCCGTCCGCCACGAGGTCGGTGGCGGGGTGGATCGTCCCGACCGCCGCCGACCGCACGATCAACGCGGACTTTGCGCGGAACCGGTCAGGCGCCCTCGTCGGCCAGGCGGTGGCGGTTGGCCTCGATCCAGGCGTCCAGGGCGGCCGGGTCGTCCGGGTCGACGCCGTCGGCCATCAACTGCGCTACGGCGGCGGTGGCGGGGCTGCGCCGCTCGCCCGTGCTGTAGAGGCGGGCGAACTCCGGCACCATCTCCTCGATCGCCGTGTCGGTCTGCGCCGCCGCCCGCTCCGGCAGACCGCGCTTGCGGGCGGCGTACGCGGCCCAGCCGCGCAGCACCCGGGGCAGCAGGGCGGCGTCGTCCATGTCCAGCACCGCCCGCCGGTGCACCCAGTCCAGCAGGAACAGCCCGGACACGGTCGGGCTCCACCGCATCGGGTCGGCGTCGGGAAAGCTGGCCGCGTGGTCCAGCAGCAGGCTGAGGCAGAAGTGCAGCGAGGCCAGCTCCGCCCCGTCGACGGCGTCCAGGCCGAACCGGGCCGCCTCCGGCGAGGCGAGGAACCGGCGGACCAGCTCCGTACGCTCGGCGGCGGAGAGCGGCTCGACGGCGGGCGCGGGCACGGTGCGGACGGGGTGGGGCAACCGCGCCAGCCGGGCGCCGAGCAGGGCGCGGTCGGTGGCCAGCGAGCCCTCCCCGGGCAGCTCGCTCAGGCCGTCGGTGATCGCCAGGTGCCGGCCCACCTCGGTGTGCATCCGGGCCGGCTCCTCGTCACGGAACCAGGTCAGCTCGTCCCCGGCGCACATCTGCCGCACCTGGTCGAGGATCCGGTCGGGCGGCCCGCCGACGAAGACGTCCTTGGTGATGCCGATGTTGTGGTCGAGCAGCGTCACCACCGCGTGCGCCGGCCCGCCGGCCGGGTCGTCGTACGCGAAGGTCGCCAGGTAGGAGGTCTGGTCGCCGTACACGTCGCCGTAGGACCAGCAGCCGGTGAGGTGGACCCGGCCGAGGTGGGCGGCCCAGGCGGGGGTGGCGGCACCGGGGCGGACCCGGGCGGCGCCCTCGGCGTCGGGCACCAGCGCGGCGAAGACCGAGCGGACGGTGGTCGCGGCGGCCGAGCGGCGACGGGAGGTGGCGGCCAGGAAACCGGCCACGAATTCCCGCACCGCGCTGTCACGGTCGGTCTCCGCGACCGCGTAGACGCTGCCGAGCAGGGCCGCGCCGAGCATCTCCGCGTCGAGGGCGTTCTCCAGCTTGGCCACGTCGCGGGCGGCGTGCAGCACCGCGTCGTACGGGGTCTGAGGCGTTCCCATCCACCGACCCTACGCTGCCGCCCGGCTCCGGACGGCACGAGCGACCCGAGCATCGCCCGCGTCGTGGACACCCACCACCGCCGACCTGCGGCTGCCGCCGACGTGTGCCCGGGTCAGCGGCCGGCGGCGTCCCGCAGGGCGGCCCGGGCCTCGGCGTAGGAGGCGAGCACCGCCCGCACCGGGGCCAGCACCTGCTCCTCGCCGACCGTCGTCACCCGTTCGGTGAGCCGGTGCTCGGCGCGGCGGCGGGCGCGGCGGGCCGCCCACCGGACGGCCGGCCTGGTCAGGGCCGCCACCAGCAGCCCGGCGAGCAGGCCGCCGAGGAGCAGCAGGGTGGGCAGCGGCACCTCGCCGACGGTCGGGTCGGCCAGCTCCGGCAGGCCCAGCGCGCGCAGCCCGTAGCCGAGCGCCAGCCAGGCGAGCCCGGCCAGCGCGGCCAGGGTCACCAGCCACTGGAGGCCGCCGACGATCCGCCACCAGAGCGGCCGGCGGTCCATGCCGAGATCGGTGCCGGCGACCGCGCGGTCCAGCGCGTCCGGCAGGTCGCCAAGGCGCGACCGGGCGGCGGCGGTCACCGCGGCGGGCCAGGAGGCGGGCAGTTCCGCCCCGGCCCGGTCGGCCACGGACCGGATCGCCAGCCCGAGCGCGGAGCGTTGCGCGGCGGTGGGGTCGGGCACCGAGGTCGCGGCGACCAGGCTCTCCGCCGGGTCGTCGCGCTCGCCGGTCGGGCCGGGCAGGTGCAGCCGGCGCAGCGGGTCGGGCCGCAGCCGCCGCCAGCCCCGGACCAGCGGCCAGCCGGTGGCGGCGGCGCCCCGGTGCCGGTACGCCTGCTCGACCGCCTCGGCGACCGTCGGCACCCCGGCGGCGCCGGCCAGCGCCCGGTGCAGCGCGGCGACGGCGGCGTCGTCCGGCCCGGCGGCCGGCGGCCCGGCCCCGACCAGCTCGTCGAGCCCGGCCACCACCGTGTCCACGTCACCCTGGAGCCGGCGCAGCGCGGCCTGCCGCCCGGCCACCGTCCGTTCCAGCGCCTCCCGGAGCCCGACCATGCCCGCCGGTTCCACGGCGGTGGTGGCCTGCAGCGGCACGCCGGCCAGGCCGTCCGCGTCGAGCAGGCGGCGCAGGTCGGCCAGCACCCGGGGCAGCTCGGCGGGGGGCAGCCGGTCGGCCTGGTTGAGCACGACCAGCGTGACGTCCCTGTGCCGGTGGAACTCGCGCAGGTAGCTGGTGTGGATGACGCGGTCGGCGTACTTCTGCGGGTCGACCACCCAGACCACGAGGTCGACCAGGCCGAGCAGGCGGTCCACCTCCAGCCGGTGGGACCGCTGCACCGAGTCGAAGTCGGGCAGGTCGAGCAGGATCAGCCCGTGCAGGGCGGACTCGTCGTCGCCGTCGAGCACGCTCTCCCGGACGAACCGGTGCCGGGGCAGCACGCCGACCCAGTCGAGCAGCCGGTTGCCGCCGTCGAGCGGCCCCCAGACGCAGGCGTGCGTGACGCCGGTGGTGGGGCGGCGCACGCCGACCGGGGAGAGCTCCATCCGGGCGAGCGCGTTGAACAGGCTGGACTTGCCGCTGCCGGTCGCGCCGGCGAGGGCCACCACGGTGTGGTCGCGGGAGAGCGCCAGCCGGGTGCCGGCCCGCTCGACCAGGGTGTGCGCCGGCACGAGTCGCGAATCCGGCAGGTGGCCGTCGACGACCGCGAGGAACCGGCGTACGGCGTCGAGGCGGGCGATCAGCGCGTCGGCGTCCACCTGTCGGTCACCACGGAACGCCTCGCGCATCCGCCCGACGATGTTCGTCATGATCCTCCGCCCTCGGCGCCGGGGAGGCGCGCGGCGTCCGCGTCGGCGAGGCCGCTGCGGTGCCGGGCCATCTCCACCCCGTTGCCGGCCCGGCGCAGGGCCTCCGCGGTGTCCGCGGCGGGCCGGGCCTCCGTCGTCCGGGCCAGGTAGCGGGCGGCCTCGTCGTCCAGCAGGGCCCGCACCCGCTCCAGCAGGTCGGCCCGGGCCTTGGCGGCGAGCGTACGCACGGCCTGGTCGCCGAAGACCGCCTGGAGCACGGTCTGCGCGGCGACCGTGGTGCCGGCCCCGGTGGCGACCTCCAGCCCGGTCGGGATGAACGCGGTCGAGGCGAACACGGCGATCATCACGGCGAGCCCGGTGGCGTTGACGGCGTACGCGGCCGTGCGGGCCACGAAGCGCCGGTCGCCGCCCTCGACCCGCACCAGCTCCAGCACGCCGCGCTGCCACTCCCGGACCAGGCGCTCGGCCCGCTCGGGCAGGTCGCCGGCGGGGTGGGCGAGCTCCGGTTCGAGCAGCGCCGCCCCGGCGGGGTGCGCCTTCCACCCGGTGTACGCGTTCTCCGCCGCCTCGGCGGCGACGCCGCGCAGCAGGGTCACCAGCTGGGACTCGATCGCCTCGCGCAGCTCCGAGGCGGGCGCGGGACGGCCGGTGACGGCGGCCACCATCCGGTCGCGGAGCCGCCCGATTCGGGCCTCCAGCGTGCGGAAGAACTCCCCGGTGCCGACGAACTCCTGCCAGCGGGCGAGCACCTCGCCACGGAGCAGCCGACCGTCCTTCAGCCCCTGCTCGACGGTCCGGTGCGCCCCCCGGTACGCCGCCCGCACCCGCTCGTCGAGCGCGTCGGCGGCGGTCACCTGCTCGTCGGCGGCGTCGGCGAGCCCCTCGACCGCCGGGCGCAGCGCGGCGAGTGCGCCGTCGAGGGTCTGCCGGACCACGGCCGCCCGGGCGTCGGCGTCGGCGGCCAGCCGGGCGAACCAGGCGGAGAGCGGTGCGGTCACCCGGTCGGGCAGCAGGCCCTGCCCGTCGACCGAGGTCTCGGGCAGCACGAACAGCGGGGCCGCGCCGAGATCCTGCGCGGCGAGCATCTCCGACAGGTGGGCGGCGACCTCGTCGGCTGCCTCCGGGGGCACCCGGTCCAGCACCATGGCGATCACCGCGCCCCGGGCGCGGGCGCCGCGCAGCAGCTCCCAGGGGACCGCGTCGGCGTAGCGGGCGGCGGTGGTGACGAAGAGCCAGAGGTCGGCGGCGGCCAGGAGCTGGCCGGCCAGGGCCCGGTTGGCGTCGACCACCGAGTCGATGTCGGGGGCGTCGAGGAAGGCCAGCCCGGGCGGCAGGGCGGGGGCGGTGACCAGTTGCAGGGTGTGCGGGTCCTCGCTGGGCTCGTTGGTGCGGGTGAGGCCGGGCAGCAGCTCGCCCTGACGGAACCAGCCGGAGTCGGCCGGGCTGCACACCAGCACCGGGGAGCGGGTGGTGGGCCGGAGCACCCCGGCCGCGCTCACCCGCGCCTGCACCAGGCTGTTGACCAGGGTGGACTTGCCCGCGCCGGTGGACCCGCCGACCACCACGAGCAGCGGCGCGTCGAGCCGGCGCAGCCGGGGCAGGAGGTAGTCGTCGAGTTGGTCGGTGAGGCTCCCGGCGGCCCGTCGGGCGGGCTCGGCGGAGGGCAGCGCCAGGGGGAACCGGGCCGCCCCGATCGCGGCGCGCAGGCCGGCCAGCGCGGTGGGCAGGCTGTCGTCCCCGGTGGTGGCGGGCCGGTCCTCCCCGGCGTCCGTGGAGCCGGTGCGGGCTGCGACGGTGGGCGCGTCGGCCTGGGTGGCGGAGTCGCCGTGCGTCGTCACCGCTAAAGCGTGCCCGACCGACGCAAGGGAAGACAACCGGCCGGTAGTACCCGTGACTTGCGTCGGGTCGGCTCAACCTCGACTTGACGATTTCCGGGGGCGTGGCACTATTGAGTCAAGTTCACTCAACTTGTGGTGGGGCCGCTGCGGGCGGCGCCCGCCACGCAGCTCAGGGCGGTGCCCACGAGCGCTCACAACGTCACGAAGCGAGGAAGCGAAGATGGCACGTGCGGTCGGTATCGACCTCGGCACGACGAACTCCTGCGTCAGCGTCCTGGAGGGCGGTGAGCCCACCGTCATCGCCAACGCTGAGGGCTCGCGGACGACCCCGTCGATCGTCGCGTTCGCCCGCAACGGCGAGGTGCTCGTCGGTGAGGTCGCCAAGCGCCAGGCGGTGACCAACCCGGACCGGACGATCCGCTCGGTCAAGCGGGAGGTCGGCACCAACTGGTCCGTCGACATCGACGGCAAGAAGTACACCCCGCAGGAGATCTCGGCCCGCACGCTGATGAAGCTCAAGCGGGACGCCGAGGCGTACCTGGGCGAGCAGATCACCGACGCGGTGATCACCGTCCCGGCCTACTTCAACGACAGCCAGCGCCAGGCCACCAAGGAGGCCGGCGAGATCGCCGGCTTCAACGTGCTGCGGATCGTGAACGAGCCGACCGCGGCGGCCCTGGCGTACGGGCTGGACAAGGGCTCCAAGGAGCAGACCGTCCTGGTCTTCGACCTCGGCGGCGGCACCTTCGACGTGTCGCTGCTCGAGCTGGCCGAGGGCGTCATCGAGGTCAAGTCGACCAGCGGTGACAACGACCTCGGTGGTGACGACTGGGACCAGCGCATCATCGACCACCTGGTGAAGACCTTCCGGGGCGAGCACGGCATCGACCTGGCCCAGGACAAGATGGCCCTGCAGCGGCTCCGCGAGGCGGCCGAGAAGGCCAAGATCGAGCTGTCCGCCGCCACCACCACCAACATCAACCTGCCGTACATCACGGCCGGCGCGGCGGGCCCGCTGCACCTGGACGTGACGCTCAGCCGGGCCGAGTTCCAGCGGATGACGCAGGACCTGCTGGACCGCTGCAAGGGCCCGTTCGAGCAGGCCGTGAAGGACGCCGGCATCAAGGTCTCCGACGTCGAGCACGTCATCCTGGTCGGCGGCTCGACCCGCATGCCGGCCGTGACCGACCTGGTCAAGCAGCTCACCGGCAGGGAGCCCAACAAGGGCGTCAACCCGGACGAGGTCGTCGCCGTCGGCGCCGCCCTGCAGGCCGGTGTGCTCAAGGGCGAGGTCAAGGACGTCCTGCTGCTCGACGTGACCCCGCTGAGCCTGGGCATCGAGACCAAGGGCGGCATCTTCACCAAGCTGATCGAGCGCAACACCACCATCCCGACCAAGCGCTCCGAGGTCTTCACCACGGCGGACGACAACCAGCCCTCGGTGCTGATCCAGGTGTTCCAGGGCGAGCGGGAGATCGCGGCCTACAACAAGAAGCTCGGCACCTTCGAGCTGACCGGCCTCCCGCCGGCGCCGCGCGGCGTGCCGCAGATCGAGGTCACCTTCGACATCGACGCCAACGGCATCGTCAACGTCCACGCCAAGGACCTCGGCACCGGCAAGGAGCAGAAGATGACGATCACCGGCGGCTCCTCGCTGCCGAAGGACGACATCGAGCGCATGCGCCGCGACGCCGAGGAGCACGCCGAGGACGACAAGCGCCGCCGCGACGAGGCCGAGACCCGCAACCTGGCCGAGGCGCTCCAGTGGCAGACCGAGAAGTTCCTGGCCGAGAGCGGCGACAAGCTGCCGTCGGAGTCCCGTGACCAGATCAACGAGGCGCTCGGCGAGCTGCGTGGCGCCCTCGGTGGTCAGGACATCGAGAAGGTCAAGTCGGCGCACGAGCGGCTGGCGCAGGTCTCCCAGCAGGCCGGTTCGCTGCTCTACAGCCAGCAGGGCGAGCAGCCGGGCGAGGCCGGTCCGGGTGCCGCGGGTGCGGCGGGCGCCGGGGCGACCGGTGGCGCGCAGGCCGGTGGCGCGGACGACGTGGTCGACGCGGAGATCGTGGACGAGGACAAGAAGTGACGGTTTGTCCCGGACACGGCACCACGGCAGAGGGATGAGGTAGCCCATGACGGAGAAGCCACGAGCCGCCGACCCGGGTGCGACCGGGTCGACGCCGGGTGGCTCCGCGCCCGCCGAGCAGGCCGGCGACGGGCCGCGGGTCGTCATCCGCAACAACCGCAAGATCAGCGAGACCAGCGAGACCGGCGAGTCGGCGGCGACCGCCGCCGATGCCGGGTCGGACGTCCCGGCCGAGGGTCTGGTCGAGGAGGCCGAGGTCGTGGTCGACGAGATCGAGGTCGAGGCGGCCGAGGTGGCCGGCCCGCCGGTGGTGGACGCCCCGGCACAGCCGGCCGACGGCGGCGGGACCGCGCTCGGCGCCGAACTGGAGGCGCTGCGCAAGGACCTCGACGAGCGGACCCGGGACCTGCAGCGGGTGACGGCGGAGTACGCCAACTACCGCAAGCGGGTGGACCGGGACAAGGGTCTGGTCACCGAGCAGGCGACCGGGGCGATGCTCGCCGCGCTGCTGCCGATCCTCGACGACCTGGACCGGGCCCGCGAGCACGGCGACCTGGTCGGGCCGTTCGGCACGATGGCCGAGCAGCTCACGGCGGCGCTCGGCAAGTTCGGGCTGACGGCGTTCGGCGAGCAGGGCGACCCGTTCGACCCGACCCGGCACGAGGCGGTGGCCCACCAGACCTCGGCCGACGTCACCGAGCCGACCTGCGTGCAGGTGATGCGTCGGGGCTACCAGGTCGGGGAGCGGCTGCTGCGACCCGCCATGGTCGCGGTCGCCGACCCGGAGTAGTGCGCAACGACGACCGGATCGTCCCGCCCACCCCGAACGGGTGGGCGGGACGGTCGGTCCCCAGGTAGGGAGGGGGTGGACCGGTGAGTTCCAAGGACTGGATCGAGAAGGACTTCTACGCCGTGCTGGGCGTGGACAAGGCCGCCTCCGGCGACGACATCAAGAAGGCGTACCGGAAGCTGGCGCGGGATTCGCACCCGGACCACAACCCCGGTGACCCGAAGGCCGAGGAGCGTTTCAAGGCCGCCTCCGAGGCGTACGCGGTGCTCGGCGACGACGCCAAACGCCGCGAGTACGACGAGCTGCGCTCGCTGTTCGGCTCGGGCGCGTTCCGGCGCAACGCCCGTGGCGCCGGCCAGCCCGGCGGCATGCCGTTCGACGTCTCCGACCTGTTCGGGGGCGCGGCGGGTGGGGGTGGCGACCGCCGCTTCGGCGGGGCCGGCTTCCAGGACCTGTTCAGTTCGATCTTCTCCGGCGGGGCCGCCGGTCCCGGTGGCGGGCCGGCCTCACCTCGGGGCCCGGCGCGGGGCCGGGACGTCGAGGCCGAGGTGGCCCTCGACTTCGACGACGCCGTACGCGGGGTGACCGTCCCGTTGACGCTGCGCGCGCCGGGGGTCTGCGACACCTGCCACGGCAACGGGGCCAAGCCCGGCACCCAGCCGCGCACCTGCCCGGTGTGCCACGGCGCCGGGGCCACCACCCGCAACCAGGGGTCGTTCAGCTTCTCCGAGCCGTGCCGCAACTGCCAGGGCGTGGGCACGATCGTGGAGGAGAAGTGCCCGGAGTGTCAGGGCACCGGCGGGGTCACCAAGACCCGCACGCTGAACGTCCGCTTCCCGGCCGGGGTGGCCGACGGCCAGAAGATCCGGCTGGCGGGGCGGGGCGAGCCCGGCGCGCGGGGCGGCCCGGCCGGCGACCTCTTCGTACACGTCAAGGTGCGACCGGACGAGCTGTTCGGGCGTACGGGCGACGACCTCACGCTGACCGTGCCGATCACGTTCGCGGAGGCCGTGCTCGGCACGGACCTGCGGGTACCCACCCTCGACGGCGCGGTGACCCTGCGGGTGCCGCCGGGCACGCCGAGCGGCCGGATCCTGCGGGCCCGCGGCAAGGGGGTGGTCCGCCGTGACGGGCAGGCGGGTGACCTGCTGGTGACCCTCGACGTGGTGGTGCCCGCGCGGGTGTCCGACGAGGCGCGTACGGCGTTGGAGAGCTTCGCCGCGCAGACCCCGCCGGCCGCCCGGGAACATCTCGACGCGCGGGTGCGTCGATTCAGTTGACCCGGTGTTCAGTCGGCTCGGTGGAGTGCACGCGGAGGTGAGCGGGATGTCGGACGAGTTCGTCGGTTCGGGTGACCCTGCCTACGAGGCCAAGGTGCTGATGATCTCGGTGGCGGCACGGATGGCGGGGATGCACCCGCAGACCCTGCGCCAGTACGACCGGCTGGGCCTGGTCCAGCCGGGTCGGGCGGCCGGCGGCGGCCGCCGCTACAGCGTGCGGGACGTGGTGCTGCTGCGCGAGGTGCAGCGGCTCAGCCAGGACGACGGCATCAACCTGGCGGGGGTCAAGCGCATCATCGGGCTGGAGCGGCTGCTGGAGCAGGCCCAGCAGCGGGTGGCCCGGCTGGAGGCGGAGCTGGACGCCGCGTACCGCCGGATCGCCGAGCTGGAGTCGTTGGCCCGCTTTCCGGGCAGCGACCTCGTCCCGACCAACCGCACCTCCACCGCGCTGGTGGTCTGGCGTCCCCGGCGGGGACCCGACCGCTGACGACACCTCACCGCGCCCGGCCGCCCTCCCGCGGCCGGGCGCGGTCGTCTTTTCCGCCCCTGCCCCCGCCCGGGACGCGCCGTCTCGGCAAGGGCCCGCGGTTGCCGGTTCGACGGCGGGGACGGCGCCGGATCCGCTAGCCTCAGAATCAGGTCCAACCATCTCAATCCGGACTCCGATGGCAGGGGGAGCCATGACGGAAGCGGCGAGGAAGGTTGCCCAGCAGACCGAGGAACGGCTCGACGAGGTGGCGAAGAACGTCCGGGAGAGATTCGACCGGTTCACCGAGAGCCGCTTCACCGACGAGATCAAGAACGGCAGGTTCGCCGACCAGGTCGACCACGGCATCGACCAGGGACGCGACGAGGCGAGACGCCGCGAGCAGGGCGGATCGGAACACTGACGATCCGCCGACGTGCGGGCCGGGACCCACGGGGGGTCCCGGCCCGTTCGCCGTCCAGAGGCGGGCCGGGACGCCAGAGGTTCCGGGCGGGGGTCCCGGCCCGTTCGCCGTTCGGAGTGCGGGCCGGGATGCCGGGTGCGCCGTGCGGGTGCGTGGGGCGCTCAGGCGATGCGGCGGTTCTCCCGGACCAGGCCGCCCTCGCACCAGTCCCGGTAGACGAAGAGCTCCGGCCGGGCCAGCAGCACCCGGCTGTTGTACGCCCAGGTGCGCATCAGGTCGTCGCCGTTCCGCTCGGCCTGCTCGACCAGCTTCCGGAAGCGCCGCTTCGGGTGGGCGCGGAATTTCGTCCGGATGCCGTCGGCGGCGTAGATGTAGAGGCAGTGCAGGGCGAACCGGCGGGCCGGGCAGGTCGCGTCCATCGCCAGGTCGAAGAGCACCGCCACCAGTCGGTCACCGGAGACCAGCAGGTCCCAGTCCGGCGGCATGGAGGTCAGCGGCACGGAGTCGGGCTGGAAGGCCCACGCGCGCAGCTCGGCGGGGGTCGGATCGACGGGGTTGGCAAAGCCGTGGAACGTCGACTCCTGCACGCTCACCGGCCAACCTTCCGCTCTCGTCCGCGGGGGCTCAGGCCGTCCGCGAGCTCTGGCTGCTGGGGCGAAACGGTAACCCGGCGCGTTGACCGGCGGTAGCCCCCGCCGGAGGCAATTCGACAACCGTTGGGCGAGGGCCGGGCCGACCGTACGGTCGACCCGGCCCTCGACGGTGACGTCGGTCAGTCGTGCGCCGGCACCGGTTGGGCCCGCTGGGCCGCGCCGCGCTTCCGCAGCCACCGCTTGAACCACGCGAAGTCGGGCAGCCGCGCCAGCATCGGCCCGGTCACGACCGTGATCAGCACGTACGCCGTGGCGAGCGCCGCCAGCTTCGGGTCGACGCTGCCGGCGGCCACCGCGAGCCCCGCGATGACGATGGAGAACTCTCCCCGGGGCACCAGGGTCAGGCCGGCCCGCCAGCGACCGGGCTCGGCGATGCCGACCCGGCGAGCCGCCAGGTAACCGGTGAGCGTCTTCGTCGCCATGGTGATCACGGCCAGCGCGAGCGCGGGCAGCAGCACCGGCGGGATGTCCCGCGGGTCGGTGACCAGACCGAAGAAGACGAAGAAGACCGCCGCGAAGAGGTCCCGCAGCGGGGTGAGCAGCTCGGTCGCGTGGTGCGCCACCGGTCCGGACAGCGCGATGCCGACCAGGAACGCGCCGACCGCCGCCGACACCTGGAGCTTCGCCGCGATGCCCGCCACCAGCAGGGTCATCCCGAGTACGCCGAGCAGCAGCGCCTCCGGGTCCTTCGCCGACATGGCGGTGGAGATCAGGTTGCCGTACTTGATCGCCACCACCAGCACCAGCAGCACGGTGCCGACCGCGACACCGAGCGCGATGCCGCCGCCCAGCAGGCCGCTGCCGGCGAGCACCGCGGTCGCCAGGGGCAGGTAGAACGCCATCGCCAGGTCCTCGATCACCAGGACCGAGAGGATCACCGGGGTCTCCCGGTTACCGAGGCGGCCCAGGTCGGCGAGGACCTTGGCGATGACCCCCGAGGAGGAGACCCAGGTGATGCCGGCGAGCACCAGGGCGGCGACCCAGTCCCAGCCGAGCAGCAGCGCGAACGCCGCCCCGGGCAGCGCGTTCAGCAGCCCGTCGATCAGGCCGGCCGGGGCCGCGGCGCGCAGGTTGCCGACCAACTCGTTGGCCGAGTACTCCAGGCCCAGCATGACCAGCAGCAGGATCACGCCGATCTCGGCGCCGACCGCGAAGAACTCCTCGCTGGCGGCCAGGGGCAGCAGGCCGCCGTGCCCGAAAGCGAGCCCGGCGAGCAGGTAGAGGGGGATGGGCGAGAGGCCGATCCGGCGGCTCAGCCGGCCGAGGAGGCCGAGCAGGAAGAGCAGTGCGCCGACTTCGATGAGCAGTGTTGTCGTTTCGTGCATCCGCGCCTCAGCCGTCCGGGTCGCTGTCGGCAAGGATGGCTGTCACCCCGTCGAGGCCCTGGCGGGTCCCGACCACGACCACCACGTCACCGGCGGCGAAGCGGAAGGAGGGCTCCGGCGAGACGATCACCTCGCCGTGGCGCAGCACGGCCACGATCGAGGCGCCCGTGCGGGAACGTGCCTGCGTGTCCCCGAGCTTCCGGTTGACGTACTTCGAGCCGGCCGGAATGGCGATCTGCTCGGTGAGCAGGCCGGCGGCCTGCTCCCGCAGCCCGGACAGCTGACCGAGCATCAGCGACGCGCCGAGGATGTCGGCGAGCGCCTCCGCCTCGTCGTCCGTCAGCGGTATGTCGTGCTGACATGAGTCGGGATCGTCCGGGTCGTACAGGACGAGGTCACGGCGGCCATTGCGGTGGGAGACCACGCCGAGGCGGCGACCGGACTCCGTCAGCAGATCGTGACGGACCCCGATTCCCGGCAGGGCGGTCTGTTCAACACGTACGCGCACACGGCCAGGCTACCCCTGGTCGGCATGCGTAGATCTTGGCAACGAGCGCCGTTCCGCTGTGTGGTCGCTCAGCGCTTCTCCGCCACGGGAGCGGCCGGTCCAATCGATCACTCAGACACCACTGGGCGCGTCCGGGCCGTGAGAGTGATCCAGCTCACACGCCCAGGGTTGAGCGGAATAGGCTCAACTCTGGTTGTGTCCTTCCCAGTGGACACGCCGATCCGGGGGAGCCCATGAACACGGAACGACTCACCACCAAGAGCCGCGAGACCATCACCGGTGCCGTCGCGATGGCGAACCAGCGCGGTCACGCCACCGTTGAGCCCTGGCACCTGCTGCTGGCACTGCTGGACACCGAGGGCTCGACCGCCGCCGGCCTGCTGCGCGCCGTCGGGGCCGACCCCGCCGAGCTGCGCCGGGTCGCCCAGCGCTCGGTCGACGCCCTGCCCGCCGCGCGCGGCTCCAGCATCGCCGAGCCGACCCTGGCCCGCGAGTTCGTCAACGCCATCGGGGCCGCCGAGCAGATCGCCCGGCCGCTCGGCGACGAGTACACCTCCACCGAGCACCTGCTCGCCGGCCTGGCCCGGGTGGGTGGCGCGGTGTCGGGCGCGCTGAGGTCGGCCGGCGCCACCGAGGAGAACCTCGTCGCCGCCTTCCCGACCGTGCGCGGCGGGGACCGGCGGGTCACCACCGCCGACCCCGAGCAGACCTACCAGGCCCTGGCCAAGTACGGCGTGGACCTGACCGCCAGCGCCCGCGACGGCAAGATCGACCCGGTCATCGGCCGGGACTCGGAGATCCGCCGGGTGATCCAGGTGCTGTCCCGGCGTACCAAGAACAACCCGGTGCTGATCGGCGAGCCGGGCGTCGGCAAGACCGCGATCGTCGAGGGCCTGGCCCAGCGGATCGTCGCCGGCGACGTGCCCGAGTCGCTGCGCGACAAGAAGCTGGTCTCGCTCGACCTCGGCGCGATGGTCGCCGGCGCGCAGTACCGGGGCCAGTTCGAGGAGCGGCTGAAGTCCGTCCTGGAGGAGATCAAGAACTCCAACGGGCAGGTCATCACCTTCCTCGACGAGCTGCACACCGTCGTCGGCGCCGGCAAGGGCGAGGGCTCGATGGACGCCGGCAACATGCTCAAGCCGATGCTGGCCCGCGGCGAGCTGCGGATGGTCGGCGCGACCACCCTCGACGAGTACCGCGAGCACATCGAGAAGGACCCGGCCCTGGAGCGCCGCTTCCAGCCGGTGCTGGTCGGCGAGCCGACCATCGAGGACACCATCGGCATCCTGCGCGGCCTCAAGGAGCGCTACGAGGTGCACCACGGCGTACGCATCACCGACGCCGCCCTGGTCGCCGCCGCGTCGCTGTCGGACCGCTACATCACCGACCGGTTCCTGCCGGACAAGGCGATCGACCTGGTCGACGAGTCCGCCTCCCGGCTCCGGATGGAGATCGACTCCCGGCCGGTCGAGGTGGACGAGATCGAGCGGGCGGTGCGCCGGCTGGAGATCGAGGAGATGGCGCTGGCCAAGGAGCCCGACGCCGCCTCCGCCGAGCGGCTGGAGCGGCTGCGCAAGGAGCTGGCCGACAAGCGCGAGCAGCTCACCGCCCTCGCCGACCGCTGGAAGCTGGAGAAGGACCACATCACCAAGCTCTCCACCGCCAAGGAGGAGCTGGAGCGGCTCGGCGGCGAGGCCGAGCGGGCCGAGCGCGACGGCGAGCTGGAGCGCGCCGCCGAGCTGCGCTACGGCCGGATTCCCGCCCTCAAGGCCGGACTGAAGCAGGCCGAGGAGGAACTGGCCCGGCTCCAGGCCGACGGCGCGATGCTCAAGGAGGAGGTCGGCGCCGACGACATCGCCGCCGTCGTCGCCTCCTGGACCGGCATCCCCGCCGGCCGGTTGCTGGAGGGCGAGACCGCCAAGCTGCTGCGGATGGAGGAGTCGCTGGGCGCCCGCGTGGTCGGTCAGGCCCAGGCCGTGGGCTCGGTCTCCGACGCCGTACGCCGCGCCCGGGCCGGGGTCGCCGACCCGGACCGCCCGACCGGCAGCTTCCTCTTCCTCGGCCCGACCGGCGTCGGCAAGACCGAGCTGGCCAAGGCGCTCGCCGAGTTCCTCTTCGACGACGAGCGGGCCATGGTCCGCATCGACATGAGCGAGTACGGCGAGAAGCACTCCGTCGCCCGCCTGGTCGGCGCCCCGCCCGGCTACGTCGGCTACGAGGAGGGCGGCCAGCTCACCGAGGCGGTGCGCCGCCGGCCGTACTCGGTGATCCTGCTCGACGAGGTCGAGAAGGCCCACCCGGACGTCTTCGACGTCCTGCTCCAGGTGCTGGACGACGGCCGGCTCACCGACGGGCAGGGCCGCACGGTGGACTTCCGCAACGCCATCCTGATCCTCACCTCCAACCTCGGGTCGTCGGTGATCGGCGACCTGACGCTGGCCGAGGAGCAGCGCCGGGAGGGCGTCCTCGCGGTGGTCCGGTCGCACTTCAAGCCGGAGTTCCTCAACCGGCTGGACGACATCGTGGTCTTCGCCGCGCTGCACGGTGACGACCTGCGGGCCATCGTGGACATCCAGCTCGACCGGATGCGCAAGCGGCTGGCGGACCGCCGCCTCGGCCTGGACATCACCGACGCCGCCCGGGGGTGGCTCGCCGAGCACGGCTACGACCCGATCTACGGGGCCCGGCCGCTGCGCCGCCTGGTCCAGACGGCGATCGGCGACCAGCTCGCCAAGGCCCTCCTGGCCGGCCGGATCCGCGACGGCGACACGGTTCGCGTCGACCTGGCGGACACGAAGGACGCCCTCTCGGTCTCGACGGCCTGACCCCCGCCCGACCCGCATCGACCATGAGGATGGCGGCGAGTTCGGCAACCGCCGCCAACCTCATGACTCGACGAGTGGGGCGGGGCGCGGCGGGGAAGGAGAGGGGCATGTTCGGGATCGGGAAGAGGGACCGGGACGTCGAGGCGGCCCTCGACGAGCTGCGGCAGGCCGACACGGTGGCGTTCGGCGGGGTCGGGATCGCCGGCACGCTGCTGCCGGTGACCGAGGCGTACCGGCGGGTCGAGGCGGCGCTCGCCGACCACCCCGAGGACGTACGCGGGCACCTCGACCGGCTGCTCGCCGGGGGCACCCCGGCGGGCCGCGTCTACGCCGCCACGCTGCTGGAACGGCTCGACCCGGCGGCCGGTCGGGCGGCCTGGACGGCACTGCGGGACGACCCGGCCGAGTTCGGCACGTTCACCGGCTGCGTCATGGGCCGCGCCACCCTGGGCGGCTACGCGTCGGAGCGGCTCGCCGGAGCGTGATCCGTTCGCCGGCCGGCCCCGCCCGATCGGCCCTGCCGGCCGGCGTCGGCGATCCGTAGCTTCCGTCCCATGACGCCGCCCGCCGACGCGCCGGTACGCCCGCCCCGTCCCGCCACCGTCACCATCGCCTTCTGGTTGCAGCTCGTGGCCGTGCTCGTCCTCCTCGGGCTGGTGGCCCTGGTGGTCACCCAGGCCATCCAGTGGGACGGCCAGATCGACCGCGCGGTGCGGGCGGTTCCGGACGCCGATCCCGACGAGGTGCGCGGCGAGCGCTGGAGCAACGTCGTCGGGGCGGTGGTGCTCGGCCTGCCCGCCCTGCTGCTCGCGCTCTGGCTGGCCGCCACGGCGCTGCCGGTGCGGCGCGGCGGCAACGTCGCCCGGATCCTGGTCTTCGTGGCCGGCGGCGTCCAACTGGTCGTCTGCTGCGGCCAGAGCTTCGCCGGCATGCTCATGTTCCCCCTGCTCCTCGGCCTCGGCCTCAGCGAGCCGTACGCGGAGGGGGAGTATCCCGACGAGGGGTCGGTCGACCCGGAGGCCGACTTCTGGGCGGAGTCGAAGTTCATCGAGACCCTCTACTCGGAGTCCGACCCCTTCGATGCGGTGCTGTTCCCGCTGGCCGGCCTCGGGGTGCTGGCCGTGCTGCTGCTCACCCTCGCGGTGGTGCTGTTGCTGGCGCTGCCGCCCGCCCACCGGTGGTTCGTGCCCCGGGCCGCCTCCCCCGCCGCGCCGCCACCGCCGGCCGGCTACGCCCTGATCCCCGTCGCCTACGCCCCGCCGGCCGGGCCCGTCGCCTATACCCCGGCGGCCTGGCCCGGCGGACACGTCCCGCCGGCCTGGCCCGGTGCCTACGCCCCAGTGGCGGGGCCAGGTGCCTACGCCCCGCCGGCCGGGCCCGGCGTCCACGTCCCGCCGGCCGACCCCGGTGGTCACCAGGCCGTCCCGCCCGGTCACCTGATCTGCCCCGATCCGGCGGCACACGAGGCCCCGGCCCGGCCGGGCGACGCCGAGACGGGGACGGCGGACGACTGAGCGCCCAGCACGCCACGTAATCGGTCTCTCACTCGAACGGCAGCAGGTTTCCCCAGGTGCGCGGGGTTGTTACCGTCTCCGCCGACGTACCTGGGGAGGTGGTCGGTGGACGGGTCGGTGGCGTACCTGCTGACGGCGGCGGGCTGTCTGGTGGGGGTGGCCGGAGTGGTGGTCGCCGTGGTTGCCCTGCGCCGGGGTCGGTCCCGGCCCCAGCGCCCCAAGGACCCGGGCGATCCGCTGCGGGACCGGGACGCCGACGCGCTGCGCGGCGACCCCCGCCGCCTGAAGCCCGGCGACATCGTCGAGATCCGTGGGACGTCGTACGCCGTCCGCGGCTCGATCCGCCTGGTCGAGGGCGGCTGGAGCTGGGCCGAGCACCTGCTCGACGACGCCGCGGGCGTGCGCCGTTGGCTCTCCGTGGAGGAGGACCCGGAGCTGGAACTGGTGCTCTGGGCCGCCGAGCCGGGCGCCACCGTCACCCCGGGCGCCCCGACGATCGACTTCGCCGGCCGACGCTACAACTGGGACGAGTCCGGCCAGGCCCGCTACACCGCGACGGGCACCACCGGCCTCGACCCGACCGGCACCATGCGGTACCACGACTACCAGGCACCCGGTGGGGCCCGGCTCTCCTTCGAGGCGTACGGCGAGGCGGGCTGGGAGGTGGCGCTGGGCGAGGTGCTGCACCGCGCCGACGTGATGATCTACCCACAGGCCGAGGTGGACTGATGCTCGTCACCCTCGACGCCCCGTACGTCGACACCAGCGCCGCCGACCTCAGCCTGGCTCTCGGCGACGACGAGCTGCCCGCGCTGCACGTGCTCGACCTCGACCTGCCCGGCGGCGTCCGGCTGCGGCTGCGCCTGCTCGGCGCCTCGCACCAGGTGGTCCTGCACGCTGGAGGCGCCACGCTGACCGAGACGGTCGCCTGCCTGCCCGGCCGCCCGCCCGAGCTGCCGCACCAGGTGCAGGACGAGGCGAACGGCTACCGCTTCACCGCGACCGTGCTGCGGCCCGCCGGCACCGGGCTGAGCGACCGGGTGGCCGCCCTGCGCGCCGACCTGGCCGACGACCCGTACGCGCTGGTGGGGGTCTTCCCCGGCGACGCCGACGCGGTGACCGCGCTGTCGGTGCGTCCCGACCCGCCGGACGGCGCCCTCGGCTGGCGCACCTGGCACGCGTATCCCCAGACCAACGAGCTGGTCCTGACCGAGACGGTGGTGGCACTGCGATGACGTACCGACGCTGGTTCGTGGTGGGGGTGGCGTTCGCCGTCATCGGCGCGCTGGTCGCCGCCTTCGCCATCTTCTACGGCAACTTCTCGCCCCGCGGCTTCGTCGAGGACAGGTACACCCGGGCGGCGAGCCAGGACATCGGCCGGGACGCCGTCGCCTACACCTCGAACCGGTCGCCCAGCCAGGTGGCGAAGGAGGTCACCGACGCGTGGCGGCCGGCCGACCAGTACGTCGACGGCAGCGGCGTCTACCTGCGCTACGACGACGACTCGGTGGTGATCCTGCCGATCGCCGCCGGCTCGGTGATCCTGTTGGAACGCCTCGGCACGGCGTACCCGCGCTACCACTCCACCGTGGGCAACCACTGGGGCTGGGGCCGGGGCAGCACCGTGCGCGGCGGCGGCCCGGGCTCCGGCAAGTAGCCCATCCCCTCACCCCGACGAAACCCCTGGAGTCCCCTTGCAGACGCTGGTCACCGATCTGCTGGTCACGCTCGCCTACGGCGTGGTCGGTGTCGTCCTGATGGCCGTCGGCTACGCCCTGGTCGACGTGGCCACCCCCGGAAAGCTCCACGAGCTGATCTGGGTCGAGCGCAACCGCAACGCCGCGCTGCTGCTCGCCTCCAACCTGGCGGGCGTCGGCATCATCGTGGTGGCCGCCATCGCCGCCAGCGCCGACGACTTCGTGCTCGGCATCGTCGGCGCGGCGGCGTACGGCATCCTCGGCCTGGTCATCATGGCGGCGGCGTTCCTGCTGCTCGACGTGGCCACGCC
Source organism: Micromonospora sp. NPDC052213 (assembly GCF_040679695.1). Lineage (NCBI taxonomy): Bacteria > Bacillati > Actinomycetota > Actinomycetes > Micromonosporales > Micromonosporaceae > Micromonospora > Micromonospora sp. NPDC052213. Next base: position 11,173 of record NZ_JBFAVI010000053.1, on the reverse strand, counting down.
GGGCAGGCTCGGGGAGATCCTGGTCGACCCGCAGCCGCACCCGGCGGTCTGGGTCTCCGCCGTCGTCCACCTGGCCACCGGCGCGATCATCGCCGCCGCCATCAGCTGATGGCCGGCGCGAAGACACCCGCCGCGCCGGCCGCGAAGAAGTCGTCGCCGAAAGCGGCGGTGGTCATCTGGCTGGTCAGCGGCATGATCGTCCTCGGTTGCGTGGTGGCCGGGATGGTCAACAGCGGTTCGGGAGACGACGACGTGCCGTCGCCGACCGCGCAGGAACGCGCTGACACCGTGCCGATCCTCCAACGCTCCGCCGACAGCCAGGGCCTCTGCTACGGCTGGGTGCTCCAGGACTACTTCAGCTACAGCGACCCGCTGAGCGTCGGGTCGAACCTCGGCGACGGGGTCGCGGTCGAGGAGAACCCGGCGTGCCCCCGATGGGTGCAGGTGGACGCCCGGGTCGCCTACACCTCGGAGAGCAGCGAGAGCAACGACTTCGCACGGATCGACGTGACGGGGTCCGCCGACATCTCCACCAGTCAGCTGTTCCGCATCGAGGACGGGCTGACCCGGTTCGGCCTGACCGAGGACGTCTTCATCGACGATCCGGGTTGGGCGATCACCCGGGCCGCCGTGACGCTGCCCCTGCTCGCCGTCGAGGCGGGACTGGTGGAACCGGCCGCCACCCCGGCTGCCGACGCGGCCACCCCCGCGCCGCTGTCGGACGCCGGCAACGACCTGTGGCGGGACCGCTGGGGCTACCTGCTGGCCGCGCTCGGCCTACTGCTGCTCACCGGGCTGCTGGTCGCCGTCGGCCTGTGGCAGCGCCGCCGCCAGCTCCGCGGGGAGGCCGAGAAGGGCGGGGCCGACGGGCGGACGCCCACGGCTCCCCGGCAGCAGTCCGCCAAGCGGGACCCACGACGTACGCCGGAGGGCCGGTGACCGTCGACGCGCCGGCGCCCGCGCGGTGGCGGCTGTCCCGCGCGGCGGTGCTCGTCGCGGTCTTCGTCTGCGCCGCCTGCGGCCTGGTCTACGAGCTGGCCCTGGTCGCCCTGGGCAGCTACCTGATCGGGGACACGGTCGGGCAGGCGTCGATCGTGCTGGGCGTCATGGTGTTCGCGATGGGTGTCGGCGCGCTCGCCGCCAAGCCGTTGCAGCCGCGCGCCGCCGCCGCGTTCGCCGCGATCGAGCTGGCCCTGGCCCTGCTCGGCGGTCTCTCCGTCCTCGGCCTCTACGCGGCCTTCGCGTGGCTGGACCTCTACGGCCCGGCGCTGGTCGGCACCGCGTTCGTGCTGGGCCTGCTGATCGGCGCGGAGATCCCGCTGCTGATGGTGCTGCTGCAACGCATCCGGGAGCAGTCCGCCGGCAGCGCGGTGGCGGACCTGTTCGCCGCCGACTACGTCGGTGCGCTGCTCGGCGGGCTGGCCTTCCCGTTCCTGCTGCTGCCGGTCTTCGGGCAGCTCAAGGGCGCGCTGGTGGTCGGCGCGGTGAACGCCGTGGCCGGGCTCGCGCTGGTCTGCACGGTCTTCCGGCGCGAGCTGAGCCGCCGGGCCCGCGTCGCGCTCGGCGCCGGCACCGCCGTGGTCTTCCTCAGCCTCGGGTACGCGTGGGTGACCGCGCACGACTTCGAGCTGACCGCCCGTCAGCAGCTCTACCGGGACCCGGTGGTGCACGCCGAGCGCAGCCGCTACCAGGAGATCGTGCTCACCCGCTCGGTCGCCGAGACCGGGCGGGCCGGCACCGACCTGCGGCTCTTCCTCAACGGCGACCTCCAGTTCAGCTCCGTCGACGAGTACCGCTACCACGAGGCGCTGGTGCATCCGGTGCTGAACGGTCCGCGTGGCGAGGTGCTGGTGCTCGGCGCCGGCGACGGCCTCGCCGTACGCGAGCTGCTGCGCTACCCGGACGTCCGGCGGGTCACGGTGGTGGACCTGGACCCGGCGGTGGTGGCGCTGGCCCGCAGCGAGCCGCAGCTGCGCCGGCTGAACGGCGGGGCGTTCGACGACCCCCGGGTCCGGGTGGTGCACGCCGACGCGTTCTCGTGGCTGCGTACCGCCACGGACCGGTTCGACGCGGTGGTGGCCGACCTGCCCGACCCGGACGAGACGGCCACCGCCAAGCTCTACACGGTCGAGTTCTACGCGCTGGTGCGCGCGGTGCTCGCCGAGGGCGGCCGGCTGGTCGTGCAGTCCGGCTCGCCGTACTTCGCGCCCCGGTCGTACTGGTCGATCGAGGCGTCGCTGCGCGAGGCCGGCTTCGCCACCACGCCGTACCACGTGGACGTGCCGTCCTTCGGCGACTGGGGCTTCCTGCTCGCCGCCCCCGGCGCGACCGCGCCCGCCCTGACCCTGCCGCCGGACGCGCCGGCGCTGCGCTTCCTCGACGCGGCGACGCTCTCCGCCGCCGGCGCCTTCCCCGCCGACCGCCGCCGCGTGGACGTGCCGGCCTCCACCCTGCTCCAGCCCCGGGTGCTGGAGTACGCGCGGGCGGAGTGGCGCGGCTACTGACGCGCCCCGCCGCGCCCCGTCGCGGGCGAACGTATCGATGCCGTACGGCGGGTCGGTGTCCGCCTGCCGTGCCCGACTGGCCCGATCTCGATACGGTGTGACCGCGATCTTAGGGAGGGAGAATCATGGTCGATCCCCACAACACGCCGGCCCGCACCCGGCCGGGTGTGGTGACCATTTCCACGTATCTGCTGTGGCTGTTCGCGCTCACCCAGCTCATCGGCGTCATCATCACGCTGTCCACCCTCGGCACCGTCTCCAGGGTGCTCGACGAGGCATACCGGGGCACCGAGGCCAACGGTGTGCAGAACCTGGCGGACATCACCAAGGTCATCACCATCGTCAGCGCCGCCATCCTGCTCCTGCTCGCGGTGGTGCTCGCCGTACTGGGCGTGTTCAACAACCGGGGCAGCAACGGGGCCCGGATCACCACCTGGATCATCGGCGGCATCATGGTCTGCTGCACGGGCGGCGGCCTGGCCAGCGGCCTGGCGGGCGGCGGCTTCGGCGGGACCGGCCAGACGACCGGCAACGGGCCGAGCCCCGAGGAGATCCAGCGCCGCCTGGAGGAGGCGCTGCCCGGCTGGGTCAACCCGGTCTCCACGCTGGTCGGCGTGATCGGGCTGCTCTCGCTGCTCGCCGCGCTGATCCTGCTGGCGCTGCCGAAGGCCAACGAGTTCTTCCGCAAGCCGAAGCAGGCGTGGGAGCCGCCGGTCCCGGGCGCGGCCTACCCGGGCCACCCGCAGACGTCCGGCGAGCCCGGCTACCCGCAGACGCCGGGGTATCCGCAGGCACCCGGCCAGCCGTCGGCGCCGGGCCAGCCCGGCTACCCGGCTCCGGGCGGCCAGCCGCCGTCCGCTCCGTACGGCGGGCAGCCGGGTCAGCCGGGGGCGACCCCGGGTGGCGAGCAGCCCGGCTCGGACCGCCCCGGTCCGACGCCGCCGCCGATGAGTTGACCGGTCGATAACGGCGACGCCGACGGTCCCTCCGAGTAGGTTGCATCCCGACGCCTACCGGAGGGACTCGTCGTGTCGTACCCCGATCGGGCACCGGCCCGTCGCCCGGCCGTGGTCACGCTGGCCGTGGCGGCGCTGGTGCTGATGGCGGTCGCCGCCCTGGCGTACGCCGTCGCCGGCGCGGCGACCCTCGGGGGCACCGTGGACCGGTTCCGCGACGCGGCCGGGGGCACCTCGGCGGGCCCCGGGCAGGTCGACCGCATCGTCACCCTGCTGCGCGTGTCCACCGTGCTCACCGTGGTGGTGAGCCTGCTGGCGGGGCTGCTCCTCGCCGGCCTGGCCCTCGGCCTGCGGGCCGGCCGCTCCGGCGCGCGCACCGCGACCTGGGTGGTGTCCGGCCTGGGCCTGATCCTTGGCTGCTGCGCGCTGGCGGTGCTGGTCGGCCAGCGCGCCGCCCCGCTGCGACTCGGCGAGGACGACCGGGCGACGGGGGAGTTGCTGGGCCTCGTCGACGACGCCCACCCGTCCTGGTGGATTCCGTTGGGCGCAGGGCTTTCCGTCGGCCAGGTGCTCGGTTACCTTGTGGTAGCAACGCTGCTGGCCCTGCCGGCGGCGAATGCCTGGTTCCGCCGCCGACCAGCACCGCCCGCCCCGCAGCAGCCCCCGACGCAGCCCGCACCGCCCGCCGACCCGCAGCAGTCCGCACCGCCGCCCGCCCAGCACCCGTGGCACCAGCCGCCCGCGCCTTCGTACCCGCCGAGTGAGGATCGCCCGTGACGCTCGACCAGCCGACCACCGGGCGGCGGGCCCTGATCACCGGCGGGACCGCCGGCATCGGCGCCGCCTTCGCCCGCCGGCTGGCGTCGGACGGCTGGCACCTGGTGCTCGTGGCGCGGGACGCCGCCCGGCTGGCCGACGCGGCGGCCGAGCTGACCGCGCGGCACGGCCGGGAGGTCGAGACGATCCCGGCCGACCTGTCCACCGACGACGGTTGCGCGGCCGTGGAGCGGCGGCTGGCGGAGGGGTCGCCGGTCGAGTTGCTGGTCAACAACGCCGGCATCAGCCTCAACACCCCGTTCCTGCGGTCGTCCGCCGAGGACGAGGCGCGGCTGCTGCGGCTCAACGTGCACGCGGTGATGCGGCTGACCCTCGCGGCCCTGCGTCCGATGACCGAGCGGCGTCACGGGGCAGTGATAAATGTCTCTTCCGTGGCGGGTTTCGGGGCGGTCATGCCGGGCTCGACCTACTCGGCCAGCAAGGCGTGGGTCACCAACTTCAGTGAGTCCGTCGGCCAGTCCGCGCGGCCGTTCGGCGTCCGCGTGATGGCGCTCTGCCCCGGCTACACGCGGACGGAGTTCCACGAGCGGGCCGGCATCAACATGTCGAAGACCCCGGAGTGGATGTGGCTGCGGGCCGACGACGTGGTCGACGAGGCGCTGCGTGACCTGCGCAAAGGCAAGCTGGTCAGCGTCCCCGCGTGGAAGTACAAGCTGGCCGTCGCCGGTTTGCGGCACGCGCCCCGGCGGCTGCTGGAGGCGGTGGCCCGCGACACCCGGGGCCGCATCGGTCGCGACGGCGGCTGACCGCCGCGGCGGCACCACGCCGCGCCGCCGGCCGGCGTCGATCGCCCGTCCCACCGGCTGAACGGTCGCTCAGCGTAGCCGGCCATCGCCATCCATCGGTTGCTCCCACGGCTGATCCGGGTGGACCCGGCACGCGGCTCCCAGACTTGCGCAGTACCCTCTACCCCCATGGGGGACCACGACGACCTGCGTAAATTCATTACCGACCTGGCGGTGGTCCACGGCCGGGTGGTGCTCTCCTCCGGCCGCGAGGCGGACTGGTACGTCGATCTGCGTCGCGTCACGCTCCATCACCAGGCCGCCCCGTTGGTGGGCCGGGTGATGCGCGAGCTGACCGCCGACTGGGACTACGACGCGGTGGGTGGCCTGACCCTGGGCGCCGATCCGGTGGCGATGTCCATGCTGCACGCCGCGTCCGCGACTGATCATCCGCTGGACGCGTTCGTGGTCCGCAAGGCGGGCAAGGCGCACGGGCTCCAGCGCCGGATCGAGGGACCGGACGTGGCCGGCCGGCGGGTGCTGGCGGTGGAGGACACGTCCACCACCGGGGGGAGTGTGTTGACCGCGGTCGAGGCCCTTCGTGAGGTCGGGGCCGAGATCGTGGGTGTGGCGGTTATTGTTGATCGAGGCGCCGGCGACGCGGTGAGAGCTGCCGGACTGCCTTATCGGGCGGCCTATACGTTGGCTGACCTCGGCCTTGTGGCGTAAAAGTCTGCCGATTCGGATCTGCCGATATGCAGGCGGATCGATGCTGCTGGTGGAAGGATGGAATACGTGGGAACTGCGTTGGCTGAAATGACCATGCCTCAGATCTCGCCGCTTGCCGGCGAGCCGATCGAACGTGCCGATGCCGAGCGTCTCGCCGGGGTCCTCAAGGCCCTCGCCGACCCCGCTCGACTGCGGCTGCTCAGCCTGATCCAGTCGGCGCCCGAGGGCGAGGCGTGCGTGTGCGACCTGACCGCGCCGCTCGGCCTCTCGCAGCCGACGGTCAGTCACCACCTGCGCATCCTCACCGAGGCCGGCTTGCTGGAGCGGGAGAAGCGCGGTGTCTGGGCCTACTACCGGCTGGTGCCGACCGCGATCGCCACGATCGCGGATCTGCTGACCCCGCCGCGCAAGCGCGCCACCAAGAAGGCTCGCTGACCTGTAGCGATCGTCCGGTGCCATCCCCCAGCGGGGACGGCACCGGACGGCCGGGCGGTCAGTGCTTGCCGTAGTGCTCCCGGGTCTCCCGGATCGCCTCCTCGGCGGCGGCCCGCTCCTGCGGGGTGGTGCCACGCCTGGCGGCCATCCGCGCCCGCAGCAGCTCGACGGCGATCGGGACGACCGAGAGCGCCACGATGGCGATCAGGATCATCTCGATGTTCGCCTTGACGAACGGGATCTGCCCCAGGAAGTAGCCGAGCACGGTCACGCCGGTGCCCCAGAGGATGCCGCCGATCACGTTGTAGATGACGAAGGTGCGGTAGTTCATCCGGCTGACCCCGGCCACGATCGGCGTGAACGTCCGCACGATCGGCACGAAGCGGGCCAGCACGATGGAGCGCGCGCCGTACTTCTCGAAGAAGTCGTGCGCCTTCAGCACGTTCTCCTGCTTGAACAGCTTCGAGTTCGGCCGGCGGAACAGGGCCGGGCCGACCTTGCGGCCGAACGCGTACCCGACCTGGTCGCCGGCGATCGCCGCGAGGGTGATCAGCAGGCAGACCAGCCACAGCGGGTAGGTGATGTACTTCCCGTCGGCGGTGAGCAGACCCGCCGTGAACAGCAGCGAGTCGCCCGGCAGGAAGAACCCGATCAGCAGGCCGGACTCGGCGAAGACGATGACCAGGATGCCGATCAGCCCGAACGTCGAGATCAACACCTCTGGATCGAGCCAGCTCGGCCCCAGGGCCAGGGTGGTGGTGGGCGTCGGCACGAGGTGACCTCCGATGTATGCCGGTCGGGGACGGAACGTCCGTAGTCTAGGTGGCTCCCCGGCGTGCCGGTGCTCGACGTCACACCCGCGTCCGCCCGCCCGCCGTCCCGACCGGGGCCGGGACGGCGGGGACCGCGCCTACAGCCGGGGGTCGACCGGCTCGGACTCGCAGGCCAGGATCGCGAAGACCAGCTCGTGCCGACGCCACAGCGGCGCACCGGCGACCAGCGCGTCCAGCGCCGCCAGCCCCAGCCCGTGCTCGCGCAGCGCCAGCCCCCGCTTGCGCCCCAGCGACCGGCGGCGCAGCGCGGCGAGCTGCTCCGGCTCGTCGTACCCGGGTCCGTAGATGATCCGCAGGTACTCCCGGCCCCGGCACTTGATCCCCGGCTGGAGCAGCGAGCCCCGCTCGGAGCGGGCGGCCGGTCCGGCGTACGGCTTGACCACCATGCCCTCGCCGCCGGCGGCGGTCAGCTCCAGCCACCAGTCCGTGGCCGTCGCCTCGGCGGCGGGATCGGCCAGGTCGACCACCTGTCGACGGGTCGGGGTGAAGAACTCCGGGTCGGCCGCGCAGAGCCGGTCGGCCAGCCCGAGGTGCCAGCCGTGGTCCCGGTCGGCGTAGCTGGCCTTGGCGCCGGCGAGCACCGCGAACGGGGCCAGGGTCACCCCGCGCAGCCCGTCGGTCGGCCCCACGTACGCCCGGTAGGCGTCCGAGTAGGCCACGATCTCGTCGCGTCGGCGGGCCATCCGGTCGCGCAGGTCGCCCACGGGCAGGCCCCGACCGGCGGCGGCCTCCAGCACGGCCAGCGCCGCGGGCAGCGCGGCCCGGCCGGCGGCGCCGACCCCGGCGTACTGCTCGCGGATCAGCCCGCCCGCCTTCGCCGACCAGGGCAGCAGCTCGCAGTCGAGCAGCAGCCAGTCGGTCTCCAGCTCGGCCCAGAGACCCGCCCCAGCGACCGCACCGCGCACCCGGTCGAGCAGCCCGGTGTCGAGCGGCTCGCCGAAGAACGGCCGGCCGGTGCGCGTGTGCACCACCCCGCCGCCCGGGCCGAACGGCCCGCCGTCGGGCTCCCGGCAGACCAGTACCACCGCCCGCGAGCCCATGTGCTTCTCCTCGCAGACCACCCGGTCCACGCCCGCCGCGCGGTAGTCGGCGAACGCCTGCGCCGGGTGCTCCAGGAAGCCGCCCACCGTCGCCGTCGAGCAGGGCGCCATCGTCGGCGGCAGCCAGGCCAGCCAACGCGGGTCGACCGCGAACCGGCTCATCACCTCCAGCGCCGCCGCGGCGTTCTCCGCCGGCACCGTCAGCGACCCGTACGCGTGCTCGACGTGCCGCCGGCCGGCCACGTCGGACAGCTCCAGCACCTGGTCGGGGCGGGCCGGGGCGGCGGTCAGCGGGCGGGCCGGGGCGTACCACTCCCGCTCCGCCGGCACCGAGAGCAGCTCCTTCTCGGGGTAGCGCAGCGCGGTGAGCCGGCCGCCGAAGACGCAGCCGGTGTCGATGCAGATGGTGTTGTTCACCCACTCCGGCTCCGGGGTGGGCGTGTGCCCGTAGACCACCATCGCCGAGCCCCGGTACTCCCGCGCCCACGGGTAGCGCACCGGCAGCCCGTACTCGTCGGTCTCGCCGGTGGTCTCGCCGAACAGCGCGAAGGCCCGCACCCGGCCCGACGCGCGGCCCTGGTACGCCTCCTTCAGCCCGGCGTGCGCGACCACCAGCCGGCCGCCGTCCAGCACGTAGTGGCTGACCAGGCCGTCGACGAAGGCCGCCACCTCGGCCACGAAGCTGTCCGGCTCCGCCGCCAGCTGGGCCATCGTCTCGGCCAGGCCGTGGGTGAGCCGCACGTCCCGGCCGCGCAGCCGGCGCAGCAGCTTCTGCTCGTGGTTGCCGGGCACGCAGATCGCGTGCCCGGCAACGACCATGCCCATGACCAGGCGGAGCACGCCGGGCGAGTCCGGGCCGCGGTCCACCAGGTCACCCACGAAGACGGCGGTACGCCCCGCCGGGTGCGTCGCGTCGACCGGCCGGCCGTGCTCGTCGCGGCGCAGCTCCCAGCCGAGCCGGGTCAGCAGCGCCTCCAGCTCGGCGCGGCAGCCGTGCACGTCACCGACGATGTCGAACGGCCCGGTCAGCTCCCGCCGGTCGTTGAACAGCTTCTCGTAGCGGATCTCGGCGGCGTCGATCTCGTCCACGCCACGCAGCACGTGCACCTTCCGGAAACCCTCGCGGGCCAGCTGCCCGTACGACCGGCGCAGGTCGCGCTGCATCCGGGCGAGCACCTGCCGGCCGAAGGTGCGGTCGGCGCGGCCCTCGGTGCGCTCCCAGGCCAGTGCCTCGGGCACGTCCAGCACGACGGCCACCGGCAGCACGTCGTGCTCGCGGGCCACCCGCACCAGGGCGGCCCGGGCGTGCGGCTGGAGGTTGGTCGCGTCGACCACGGTGAGCCGGCCCCGCCGCAGCCGCGTGGCGGCGACGTGGTGCAGCGCGTCGAACGCGTCGGCGGAGGCCGACTGGTCGTTCTCGTCGTCGGCGACCATCGCCCGGAACGCGTCGGAGGAGAGCACCTGGCTGGGCGCGAAGTGCCGGCGGGCGAAGGTGGACTTGCCGGAGCCGGAGACGCCGACCAGCGCGACCAGGGCCAGCTCGGGGATGTCGAGGGTGGTCATCGGCTGTTCTCCTGGCGGGTGAGCACGGCGAGCTGGGTGGGGGCGCCGACCTCGGGATCGTCGTCGCCGATCCCGCCGATCGCGGCCGAGTAGCCGTAGGTCGCGGCCACCCGGTCGACCCACGCCGCGAACTCCGCGCGGGTCCACTCGAACCGGTGGTCGGCGTGCCGGAACCGCCCGGCGGGCAGGCCCTCGTAGCGGACGTTGTACTCGACGTTGGGCGTGGTCACCACGACGGTGGCGGGGCGGGCGTGACCGAGGACGGCGTCCTCCAGCGCCGGCAGCCGGGGCGGGTCGACGTGCTCGATCACCTCCATCAGCACCGCCGCGTCGTAGCCGCGCAGCCGGTCGTCCCGGTAGGTCAGCGCGGACTGCCAGAGCCGGACCCGGTCCCGCTGCCGCTCGGGCAGGCGGTCCAGCCGCAGCCGCCGGGCGGCCAGGGCCAGCGCGTGCGGGGACACGTCGGTGCCGACGATCTCGGTGAACCGACGGTCGCCGACCAGCGTGGCGAGCAGGGCGCCCCCGCCGCAGCCCAGGTCCAGCACCCGGCTCGCGCCGGACTCGACCAGTGCCGCGAGGACGGCCTCCCGCCGCCGCGCCGCCAACGTCGGCTGGCGGAGGGTGGGCTCGTCCACCGTGTCGGGCTCGGCGGCGGCCGGCTCGTCGGTCAACCGCTGCTCGGCGAGGCGGGCGAGGGCCAGCCCGGCCAGCGCGCGCCGGTGCGCCAGGTAGCGGCGGGTGATCATGCCCCGCTCCGGGTGGTCGGCCAGCCAGCCCTCGCCGGCCCGGAGCAGCTTGTCCACCTCGTCGGGCGCCACCCAGTAGTGCTTGGCGTCGTCCAGGACCGGCAGCAGGACGTAGAGGTGGTTGAGCGCGTCGGCGACGCGCAGCGTCCCGGTCAGGGTCAGGTCGACGTACCGGCTGTCGCCCCACTCCGGGTGCCGCTCGTCGAGCGGGATCGGGGTCGCGGTCACCGCCCAGCCGAGCGGGCCGAACATCCGGGCCGCCACGTCCGCGCCGCCCCGGCAGCGCAGCACCGGCACCCGCACCTCCAGCGGGATCGGCGTACGGGCCAGATCGGGGCGCTCCCGGGACTCGCCGCGCAGCGCGGAGCGGTACACCTTGGACAGCGCCGAGGAGAGCAGGCTGGACGCGGCGTACGGCCGGTCGTTGACGTACCGCCCGAGGGTGAAGGCCTCCGGGGGCGCCGCCTGCTGCCGGCCGCGGCCCTTGCCCCGCGCGCCGGCCAGCCGCAGCGGGTCCACGTCCAGCAGCAGGGCGGCGGTGCAGCGCTGCTCGCCCGCCTCCGGATAGAACACGTGCGCGGTGCCGACCGGCACGTCGAAGGAGTGTGCGCGGTCGGGGTGCTTGACCAGCAGGTGACCGAGGTCGGTCGCCGGGCGGTGGGTGGTGGTCAGGGTGAGCAGCACGCGCCCATGGTGTCAGTGTCTTCGATCTTGCGTCGTCCCGTTTTGCTCTTGTCCCGGGGTGGTTTCCGGGGGAGCCCCACCCGCTCCGGGCGGTCAGGCTTGATCCCTGCGCGGGTGGGGC